>JBQGFJ010000307.1:0-7081 GCA_052040085.1 Pseudoxanthomonas sp. | reverse complement strand
GATGCTGCCGCGATTATCGAAGGGAACCACCTGGCGGTCGTCCTCGCCCGGCAACCAGCGAGTACTGATATCGAATACGACCCCGCCCGTCTGGTTCGTTGCAATGACACGGCCATGGTTCTCGAATTCGGCCATTTCGCTGAACACCATGCGACCGCCATCCAGCGTCAGGGTGGCATTGGCTTCATTGTCCCAATCGGAATCTCCGGACAACACCACGACCGCCTGCTTCACGGTCAATCCACCGTAGTTCTCCAGGCTTGCTTCTTGGCTCAACGTGACGTTTCCCTCGAGAAACATGGATCCACGGTTATCCAGTTCACCGTCACCGCGCAGGGTAAGTGTTGCATTCGGCCCGGCATTCAAGCCCCCCCGGTTTTCCAGCTCACCTTGCCCTTCAATCACGAGTTCGCCGGCAAGCACTTCCAGCCAGCCATCATTGCGAACATCTTCCTGGCGAATCCAGGTCACCAGGTTTCCTTGCCACTGGATGCTCTGGCCAGGACCGGTCAGGAAGCCGCGAGCAGGAATGCTTCCCCCTTCGGTTCCTGCTGAACCGCCGGGGTTGGTACCGCCCGAACCACCCGTATTCCCCGAGCCACCGGTATTCCCCGAATTGCCTGATCCGCCCGTGTTGCCCGATCCGCCGGTATTGCCCGATCCCCATGTGTTGCCCGCGCCCCCGGCGTTGCCAACCCCAGGAGCAGGCGCACTTCCATCATCGGAGCCACCACCCGCTGCGGCAGCCCCGAGGCCCAGCAGTGCCGCGACGCCTCCAATCGTCCAGCCGGAAATCCCGCGACGGCCCGTTTGGGTACGCTCGCAATTCTCTTCATTCTCCTGGCAAGTCTTCGCATCCTGCGCCCAGGCAGCCGGCATGCCCGAAATAGCTGCCAACGCCAACATGATGCTGCCCGACAAGCGTCGCGCGCGCAGCGAAGGCATCGCCTTCCCGGAGAAGGAGGACGTGCGTGGAAAGTGGGTATCGAAGGGATTCATGGGTAGGGGAGTCCTTAGTAGTGTCAAAAGGGATTTCATTGGCAACCGGCCTTGCGGGTTGCTCAGTAATCAGGAAAGAAGTCGTAATCGCGCTCGCTGCGCAGCACGCGACCGTCATAGCCGCTTATCGTCAATTCCACGCGCTGGCCTTTCGCATTGGTGGCCTCCACTTCCCACACGGCACCATCACGATCGATGGACTCGATCATGCGATAGCCCTGCTCCTTCAATCGGCCAACGACTTCCACCGTGGATAGCAGGATGCGGCCATTGCCCGCATCGAATATCTCGTCACGGGATGGATCAAGCACGACCTCGCCGAAGCTGCCGTCCTGCCGGACCACGTCCGCCTCCCAGAGTGGCCCCTTGCGCTCCAGGTCCTGCACTATCTGGTAGCCCGCATGTTGCAACTTGTGCATGGCTCCGGCGCGACCCGAAGGTGCTGCGGAAACGTGGGAAATGGTGACCGCCAGCGCAAGGCCGACCAACAATGCAAAACATTTCATGGCTGTTTTCCTGTTATTGCGATATTGAGTTCGCCAACAAATTTCGCGAACGCACGACAATCTGCCGCACGCGACTAAAACCACCATGACCAGCCGATTCATTGACGATTTAGTTGCGGCTGCTAACACACAGCACCACCCGCAACTCGCCACCCCATGCCATGTTCCACTTCACTTTTGCAGTGTCAGCACTGCTCTCTCCCTTCGTGCAACCGACGGTCGATACGCAGGCGGAGGTGCGCCATGCCGTGCAGCTAGGCCGGCTGGTCCCGCTCGCGCAGGTGGTCGATGACGCGCTTCGGCGTTATCCGGGCACGCTGGTGGAAGTCGAGCTGGAGGACAACAAATACGAGATCGAAATCCTCGGCGAGGGGGGCGTGGTGATGGAACTCGAGTACGACGCACGGACGGGACGATTCCTGGACATGGAAATCGAGGACGACTGATGCGGATCCTGCTGGCCGAGGATGATCTCCAACTTGCCGAACGAATCCGGGCTGCCTTGTCCTCCGCCGGATTCGTCGTGCTGCATGCCGCCAACGGCCGCGATGCCGAATACTTGGGCCACGTGGAGCCCATCGATGCCGTGGTACTGGACCTGGGTCTGCCATGCATGGATGGCCTGACGGCACTGGAACGCTGGCGGCAGGCAGACCTGGCGATGCCCGTATTGGTGTTGACGGCACGTTCGCGCTGGCACGACAAGTTGGCGGGATTCGAGGCTGGCGCCGACGACTACATGACCAAACCCTTCCATGCCGAGGAGCTGGTGCTGCGCCTGCGTGCGCTGATCCGCCGTAGTGCCGGGCATGCCCATCCCCGCTTGCGTTGCGGGCCTCTGGTACTGGATGTCAACGCGGCACGCTTCGAGCTGGATGACCTGCCGCTGCACATGACCGTGCAGGAGCAGCGGATACTCAGTTACTTCATGCACCACCAGGGCCAGCTGATCAGCCGCAACCGGCTGGGCGAGCATGTGTACGAAGCTGGGTTTGATCCCGACTCCAACGTACTTGACGTACTGATCGGCCGCATCCGGCGCAAACTTGGCACCGCGGAACTGCTGCATACCGTGCGCGGCCAGGGCTACCGCCTTTCACATATGGCATGAGGCGCCCACCCTTCTCGCTGCGCGGACGGCTTTTGCTGGCCGGCATGCTCGGCGTACTGCTGGTATCCGCGGTGGCGGCATGGTTGCTGGGCGCCATGTTCGAGCGTGCCACACGCGACGTGCTGGACCGCCACCTGGACAAGGACCTGATCACTTTGCTGGCACTGGTGGAAACCGATGAACGGGGTGACTTGCGCATGTCCCGCGAGTTCGCCGACGAGCGATATTCCCGGATATTTTCCGGTGCTTATTGGCAGATACTCGATGCCTCCGGCACCTCATTGCTGCAGTCGCGCTCACTCTGGGACGAATCACTGCCTTCGGCAGGCCACGACACACCCGGAACGCCGCACTCGTTCAACACGCCCGGACCCATAGGCCAGCGGCTCCGCATGCGCACGCAGTGGGTGCAGTTGCCACGCCGTTCGCGGATGGTGTTGTTCGCCGTCGCGGAAGACCGTACCCACATCGGCAAGGAGGCCGCGTATTTCCGTGGCTGGACCGCAACGGCCATCGGCATCCTGACAGCCATGTGGCTTGCCATGCTGGCTTACCAGATTGGCTACGGCCTCCGGCCACTGGCGCAACTTGGCCACATTGCGGAGCGCATGCGACGTGGCGAGGCAGCGCGCTTCCCGCAAACCGACCTGCCTGCCGAAGTGTCCCCATTGGCCCGGCACCTGAACGAACTACTGGATCACCATGCACGTACCGTGAAGCGCGCCCGCAGTAGCGCCCAGGACCTGGCGCACGCCCTGAAGACGCCGCTGGCGGTGCTGTCCACCGAAAGCGAGCGCCCCGGCGTGCAGTGGCAGGCAACGGTCAACGAGCAGATCCAGCACATGCGGTCCAGCATCGAGCGCTACCTGGCCTCGGGCGTCACCGATCTTGGACAACGCACGTCCATCGCACGGGTATCCGGATCCCTGTGCGCATTGATGCGCCGCGTGCATGGCGACAGGGGACTCGCATTCGATTGCAGGGTCGACCCCGCGATGGTGTTCCCGGGTGCTCGCGAAGACCTGGAGGAAATGCTGGGCAACCTGTTGGACAACGCCGGAAAATGGGCAAGCTCCCGCGTTCGGGTGAATGCCGGCACCAAGGATGGATGCCTCTGGATGGAGGTCACCGATGATGGACCCGGCTTGCCGGAAGCAGCACTGGAAAACGTCGTGAAACGTGGCATTCGCCTTGACCAGCGCCCTTCCAGCAGCGGCCTGGGGCTGGCCATCGTGGAAGATGTCGCAGCCAATTACGATGGCACGCTGTCACTGGAAAACCGCAATCCCGGCCTGTGCGCCCGCCTGGCATTCCCGATACCCGGGTGACGGCCATGCCGCCACGCCAAGCAGACCAGGCAAGAACGAACAGCACGAATGGAGTAGCCTGCCGGGAAGCCCGCTGGAGCACTTCACTACTGGATCCACGCAGGGGCCGGTAGCCCAACGTCTTCCCGGAAACCACGACCAAGGCGGGCGGGCTGAACATCTGCACGCGCAGGCCAGGGGCGGACACGCCGCCCGACATGCCCCGTCAAACGCCCATCGCCAGGATGATTATTCGCATTCACGGCACCAGGACGCCTGGCCCTCTCCGGACTTGCCATGTCCACCAGTACCGGCACCTCCCAGGTTCTTGTACAGAAGCACCATGTTGGCGAGGTGCTCCATGCGTGCATTTACCAGGGCGGTACTCGCACTGCTCAGGCTTCGCGTGGCATCCAGCACCTCCAGGTAACTGCTCAACCCCTCACGATGGAGGGCTTTCGATATCTCCACGCGGCGCGCTTCGACATGGACCAGTTCTTCCTGGATGTCGACCTGGGCATCCAACGATTTCCGCGAGACCAGGGTGTCGGCAACCTCGCGGAACGCTTGTTGAAGGGACTTCTCGTATTCGGCCACCGCCACTTCCTGCTGCACGCGCGTGACCTTCAGCTGGTTGAGCCTCCTGCCGATATCGAAGATGGGCACATCCACGCCGGGCGAGAACGACCAGCCCCGGTTGGTTCCATCGAGCAGGCCGGAGAGTTCCGAACTGGTGTAGCCACCCTGCCCGGTCAGCGTGATCCTGGGGAGAAATGCAGCGCGTGCGGCACCGATGTTGGCATGCGTGGCCCGCAAGCGGGCCTCCGCCGCCATGATGTCGGGACGCTCCAGCAGCAATTCCGAGGAAAGGCCTGCCGGAACACCCATGGCAATGGCGGTGTCCTTCAGTCCTGCGGTACTTATGTCCTGCGGCTCCAGCGGCCGCCCAATGAGCATCTCGAGCTTGTTCACCGCCAGGCTCCTGCGTCGCTGCATGCTCTCCAGTTCCGCCGTCGACGACAGCGCGGCACTCCTTGCCTGCCTCAATTCCAGTTCCGAGGCCACGCCATGGACATGGCCGCGTTCAACCAGGATCAGTGCGCTGCCCGTATCGTCGCGCATCGCCTGGGCGTGGGCTACGAGGTCATTGGCAGCCAGCAGTTCCAGGTAGGCGAGCGCGACCTCGCTGATCAAGCCTATTCGAACGCCACGCGCCGCTTCGGTGGTTTCCAGCAACTGCTCCCTCGCCGCCTGACTCAGGCTCCGCAACCGTCCCCACAGGTCCAACTCATAGCCGGCAAACGACACGCCGGCCTGGACGTTTTCCCCGATGGATGACATGCCTGCCATGCCGGCGGCGGGCAACCTTTGCCTTTCCAGCGTGGCCTGCGCCGTCAATGTGGGCAGTTGTTCCGCCCGCTGGAGGCCATGGCGCGCCCTTGCCTCCGAAATGCGCAGCACGGCAACGCGAAGATCACGGTTGTGCTCAAGGGATTCCTCTATCAAGCCCTGCAGCAAAGGATCGCTGAACACAGACCGCCATCCTTCCTCATGCCCGCCGTCCTCCGGCAAGGCGACGCCTGACATGCCGCCGTCGCGCCATTGCGCTGCAACCGGCAATTCCGGGCGTACGTACTCCGGGGCGAGCGAGCAGGCGGTCATGCCCACGGCCAGCGCCACGGCACACTGTGCCCGCAAGATCGAGGCGCGCATCATGCGCTCCCTCCGGACAGGCCGGCCAATGCCCTGACTCGCTGTGCGCTGGAGGAGGCAATCTGCCTGTGGAAGTAGGCTTCCATGATGGACAGATAAAGCCAGTTTTCAGGTTCCCTGGACAGGAAGCCACAGAGCAGGGAAACAAAGGCATCGCGCATCGTCGCTTCGTCTCCGGCCTGTATGCGCCCCAACACATGCAGGGCACCATCGCCGCCCAATTCAATCCTGTGTCCTGCAAGAAGGATGTCATGCCCTGCCCTGTAGGCCAGGAAGACGACACCCCTGACAAGTTGCGCATGGCGGCCGAAGAAACGGCATGGCATGGGCTCACCGAAATGCGTCGCCCCGTAATTGGGAGGAAGGTCGCCGAACATGATCACCTGTACTCCCTTGCGCAGCGCCCTGGCCACCTTCATGGCCAAGCGTGGATCATTGCTGTCGGCCACCTCCACGGCATGGCCGAAGTTCTCCAACGACTTGATGGCGGCATGGGCCGGGTTCTGCTCGCCCCCCAGCACGGGAATCAGGAAACTCGTCGGTGCCTGCATGCGTTCCGCGATGCATCCCACGGCCAGGCGATAGTCGCCGGTATGCGGCACGACGATCATGGCCGGTCGTGATTGCAGTGTGTCCCACATGCCATCGGGATCCATCCACCTGACCCTGCGCACCCGCGCCCGTGCACGCCGCACGTCATGGGTTTCAAAAGAGAAGAAGCTGATGGTACGGACAAGATTCATGGCGACGAACCGGCAGGCCTTGTCATGGCAGTGCTCTTCGTCAATACCCAGGATAGGCAGGTTCTGCAATGCAAGCGAATAGCTTCGTGGCCGCCACCCGGCCGGCAGCCGGCCGATGATGCCCGGGACACGGGGCAGCAGCGCTTTCCCGGGCCCGGCATCGAATAGCGACACCAGCGGATGAAGCAATGCACGCACGGCCGCGCCAAGGCGGCTGCGGATGTTTTCCTTCAACAAACCATGGCGGTTGCTGGCCAGGGAAACGTTCATGCTTCCAGCACTCCCTGTCCCGCTGCCTTCGCGGGCCCGACCAGCTTGCCGGCCTCCATCCGGTATACCTCGTCGCAGGCATCGACAAGCGCCTGGTCATGCGTGGCGATGATGCAGGTCTTTGGCAGGCTTGCGATGGTCGCGATGATGGTGTCACGCGAATCCTTGTCCAGGTGCGACGTGGGTTCGTCGAGGAACAGGACATCCGGATTCCTGTACAACGCGCGCGCCATCAAAAGCCGTTGCTTTTCTCCGGAAGAGAGCTGTGCCCCACCCGGGCCAATCAATGTGCCGAAGCCATTGGCCAGCTTGAGCACCGAGTCCATGAAGCCGGCCTGCTCGATGGCGGACTTGAGGCGATCGACATCGAATTCGTCGCTGTTCATGACCACGTTCTCGGCCACGGTATTCGACACTATTTCGTCATCGCTC
>JBQGFJ010000306.1:0-25472 GCA_052040085.1 Pseudoxanthomonas sp. | reverse complement strand
GATGACATACGAAACGGGCCGCATCGCGGCCCGTTTCCCATCCTGCGATTGACGCGCAAGCCGGCAATGGATCAATGCTTCTGGTCGGAATCAATGGTGCGTTCGAAGTCACGGATCTCCTGCTGGGCGCGGTCGCGGCCCCATCCATAGCGCTCTTGCAGCTTGCCCGCCAGGTATTCGGTATTGCCTTCCGCGACCTTGAAATCGTCGTCGGTCAGATCACCCCACTTGGCCTGGATCTTGCCTTTGAGTTGCTTCCAGTTGCCGGCAATGATGTCCTTGTTCATGGATTCTTCTCCGAAAGATGCGACAGGAATTGCCGCACGCCAAGCTTCGGGGAAACCGCGTTTCGCGCCGGTCACGCCGATGTTAAGGGCTGTCCGGAACATTCACTGTTGTCACCGGGGAATGAAATGGGCCGCAATGCGGCCCATGGTGGAAAATTCATCCCAGCGCCGGAGAAACCTGCTTATTTCCCGGAGACTTCCTCGACCTTCTCACCCACTTTCTGCAGATCCTTGCCGACACCCTTGACGGTATTGCACGCGGACAACGCAGCGACCGAGAAAAGACTGACAAGTACAAGTGCGACGTAACGCTTCATGGACGATTACCTATTGTGATGGAATCCGGATTACCCGCCCCGGGATCATTCACCACGATCCCGTGATGGCGCAGATGGATTAGATCACGGCAGGCCGGGCTCAACCAGCCAGAACACCCTTTCCAGACACCCAAAATGCGGAAAGCCGGTTTCCCGGCTTTCCGCTGCAACGGCAATGACCGGCTGCCTGTCAGCACCTGCCGTCCTTGCAATCCTTGGCCTTGCCTTCCACCTTCTCGCCTGCCTTCTGCACATCCTTGCCCACACCTGCCATGGTGTTGCAGCCGGAAAGCATGGCCATGGAAAACATCATCGTCAGCAACAGGATCATCGTGCGCTTCATGTTCCTCTCCTTCTGGATAATGAATGGGACAACGCCGCGATCCAGTGCAAACCCAAGAAGCCCATCGAGGTCCATGGATCGAAGCTTGCCTGCACATTGCAGGGCATAACGTTCAAGGCATGTGAACCCAGGAGGCCTGAAGTCAGGTTTTCATCGTGCAACGACCGTGTCGGGAAACGTTGAAGGACAAGGCTTGCGTTCGGCAATCCCTGGCAGGAACGTCGAATCGAACACTTCCTCCAAACGGGGGGATCTGGGCAAGCCACGTTCAGCCACCGTCAACGCAAGGCCTGCCTGCATCCGAAGGAAATCAACATCGCCCACTCCCTGCCGTGCAATCCTTTCCGCACCGCCCATGTCTTCGACGGTATCCCTCAATCGCAGGAGTTCCACGTCGGCCCGCTTCGAAGGATCACGGGCCACCACCAAATCGATCGCGGCCGCTGGCTCGCACAATGTATCCATCACTCCCCTGTTCACGGCCCTGACCAGGCCGGCCACTACCTCGGGCCGCTCGTGCAAGAACCCCGGGGACACCATCAACGCACTGCCATACAACTCCGGGACGACATCACGGAACTTCAGGAACCTGAGCCGTTCCTCCACCTTGTCACCGGCGGCATGGATGGCAGCGCTGCTGGTGGAGAGGTAGCCGAACAATGCATCGGATTGCCGTTGGTCCAGCAGACCGATCAACACCTCCCAATTGCCTTCGTTGGCGACCACCTTGACCGATGCAGGATCAAGACCCGTCTTGTAGGCAAATTGCTCGAAGGTGTTCAATGCCACGTCGGTACCATGGCCAGTGATGGTCTTGCCAGCCAGTTGGGAAGCCGCCGTGACCGGTGAATCCACCGGCAGGATGATCACCGATGGCGAGGTATCCATGACCATGTAGACGCCCACCGGCGCCTTGCCCGGCAACCTGGCGGCCTGCTCGTAGGTGGCCTGAATATCACCATAGCCGACGTCGAAATCCTCCTCGATCATGCGGCCGGCTGCGGTAAACGCGCCATGTCCGGGCACGAACTCCACCTCTATTCCTTCCTCACGGAAATAGCCACGCTGCTCGGCCAGCAGGAACCAGGCGTTGGCACCGGTATAGCCGGAATTGAGCAGGAAACGAAGCTTGATGGACTCTGCTTCCGATGTAGTGGAAGCGACCACGACCGCCGGATGGGGCGCATCGTTCCGGCTGCATCCGGCCAACAACACCAGCGCGAACATGGCCACTGCCGTCATCGTGTTCTTCATGCATGCTCTCCACCGATTACCTGCGCCACCGGTCTTGCGCGCTGTTCAAGCGGCGGCAGATAGGCACGGGTGAACACATCTTCTGGTCGTGGCGTGCGCGGCAGGCGGCATGATTCGACCAGCAGATCGATTGAGCGCTGCAAGCGGCCATCATCGACGTCACCGATGCCGATGCGCTCCCCCTCGGGATGCGCCATCTCCACGTTAAGCGTACCCATCAAACGCGGCCCGTCCACATGCTGGGCGAACTTGGGCGACCTCTTGTGAGTGGCTTCCAGTGCGGCTTGCGGATCAGCCAGTGTCTCGATGATCCCGCGATTCAGGGCCGCAACCAGGGCACGTGCAGCATCCGGATGCTGTTGCAGGAACGCCGGCGTCAACATCAATGCATTGCCATACAGCTCCGGCACCACATCACGATATTCCAGGAAACGCAGGCCTGCACGGCCATCGATGTTCTTTCCTGCCAGCGCGGCGATGATGGTGTGGACAAAACCGAATACGCCATCGGTATGCCCATTGAGCACGTCCTCGGCAAGCGTGGCCATGCTGGCATTCGAACGCAGGATGGACACACGTGACTCGTCCACGCCCGCAACCATCGCATAGGCAGGGAAAGCTTCAATGGCAGCATCGATGGGGTGCCCGCCGATTACGCGCCCTTCAAGGTCCTTGGGCGAATGAATGCTGCCTTCCCTGCGAACACCCACGGTCAGTGGCGTCTGGTTGAATACAACGTGCACCGCCACCGGGCAGTTGTCTGGCCGCAACGCAGCCAGCTTGATCAATGCATTCAAATCACCATAACCGCCATCGAAACCTTCCTGCGGAATACGTGGCACTACCGAAGCTGCACCATCGCCAGGAACGAACTCCACATCCAGGCCAGCCTCGGCAAAGTAACCACGTTCATGCGCAAGGCAAAAGAAAGCATGTGGTCCGGACAGGGCCGAATTCATCAACAGCCTTATCTTCAACTGCTGCCCATCTTGCGGCATGCGATGGGGATTCTTCCCGCCATTGCTGGCGGCATGAACCTCGGTGACGACTCCCATTGACGAAGCAAGGAAGGCCGTCGTTCCCAAAATCGAACAGAAATCACGCCTGGATCTATCCACTGACTGGTCCCCGTCACCCGATTGGCATGCGTTGCACACAGGCTGGCGCAGGCAATGCCTGCCTTGCCCCTCCCCGCCGGGACGGACCACGACATCCCACTGGCACTGGATGTGGATGGAGCCTCCCAACTCGCGAGCACCATAGCAGGAATGCATTGCCATTCCAGCGGCTGGCAGTTTTACCCGGGCTTGCAGATTTCCAGCACCACCGGCACGACACCGGTAAAGGCTCATGCCAGGCTTCAACCCTGGGGCCAGCCAAGATCATCTTCAGTCAGGATTCCATTATGGAATCCCCGGGATCGCGCGCAGAAGCGACTCACGAAAATCCAGACTTGCAGATCAAGTCCGGCCATATTTTCGAGATCACTCACATATGCAATCGCGCTGCAAATTTTATGGATCTTGCGAAATGAACATCCACGCTTCGGGCTGAAAAGACCGCGACGTGCAACCAAAAACCGGGCGTACTGGCGCGCAATCGAACACCAGGTCTTCACGCATGCGAGCCAAGCTGCAGGATTCAATCCTTGCAGGTCATTGAAATTCCGGTCCACGGCTCACCTCCGGCAAGCTCGTGGCAAAGCAATGAAGCCTGGCACATGGCCAGGCTTCTTGCGTAACACGAAGAGAGGGCTTGCCCGCTACAAATAAATGACCTCGATCGTGGCCGATCCATCGATGGCGGCTTCATCCACCAACATTCCGTTGCTTGGGCCCAACCAGGGCTCAACCGTCAATGGCACGGCCAACGTCTGGATCGCACCTGGTCCACGGGTGTCACCCATCGTGTTGGTAAAACCGACTATTTTTTGCGCACCCAACGCAACCGTAGCCGCCGTGGCAGGCGTCCAGGAATCACGCGAGGCCTCGTCTGCGCTGACCGCAAAGACCGTCTGGGCACTTCCCATGGCCCGGCTTGTATCCAGCCTTAATCGGTAAAACCCGATGCGCTCCTCGGGACCAGCCTTGCCCAGCCCGAATGCTTCTCCGCCCGCATCGTCACTCGCGGTGCCCGAGCGATTGTCCAGCGCACGGATGGCAAACCGTGTTTCCCCCGCGCAGTTGATTGCCACATCAAGTGTCTGCGAAGGCAATGCCACATGCGCATCCGGCTTGCGGATGCTGCCCGGTATGCGCCCCAGATCGATCATTCCGCCCCTGGACAACAAGACCGTGCACGCTGCGGGAGCAAACTCCGCCGCCAGGCTCAACTGGCGTGACCCCGCCACGGACGCGGCAAGTACGTCACCAAAAGACTGCCAGTAGCGTGCATCGCCGCCTTGGGTATCGCTGCGGGCAAGCCATGCATCGATGTCGACGGTTACCGAAAAGGTTTGGCCTTGCACCGGCACACCCTCGACCACGGGAACCACATGGTGACCCGCCTCCCATACCAGGCTGGAATTCACCAACGAGGGTGCCTGACCTTCTGCTGGCAGAAGTCCCAACTGCACAGGCCTGCCATCAAGCAGCGCATCGCGCAAACGCAATTGGTAGCCTCCCGCCTCGGCAAACCGGTAATTCCCATCACCGGCAGGCAGTGCGTTGTAGCGAATCGTCATATCGCTCGACTGCAAACAATGCACACTCAGACTGACCTGCCGGCTGGCAAGTGGATAACGCCCTGATACCTCGCGAATCGTGGTCGGATTGAGCCTTCCATAGTTGATGTCCGGATTGGAGATCAACAATTGGCAATCAGCCGCGTATGCCCCGGCAAGCGGAACGACAAACAGCATCAGGAAAACCATCGCCCAATGTACGAAGCGGGCAGACCGCCCACCTGTTTCCAACATGGATATCCCGACGCTCATCGTCCAACCTCGGTGACCGGCACGCATACCGCAGAAGCGGATTCATAAAACGTTTGCGGATTCGCCTTCTTGCCCAGCTCGAAAACCAGCCTGCACGGATCATTGCCCTGCAGCATCACCCTGAAATCAGCCTGCTCGGCAACATTCGGCAGAAACACCTCTCCCCCGCCCTGCACCACGGTCACAAACTGCCCTGTGTCATCGATGACCGGTGCGCCGTCAGGCAACGCGTTGCCCTCCGCATCCACCACCTCCAGCAACAGCCGGCGCGTCCTGGTGCCTTTCATGCTGATGCGCTCGACGGCACCGCGCCCGGCACGCAATGTGGCAGCACCGTTTTCGATATCAACATCACGCGGCAATGTTCTGGTGGCAACTTCCACCTGACTGGCCCCATAAGGGTTGAGCTGGGCCACCACGGCTTGCCCCCATCGGTCAGTCCAGACAGGTCCGTTCGGGGTCTGGATCATCACCCCGGACACGTCTCCCAGTGACACCGAAGCAAATGTGTCACCAATGTTGTAAGGGGACAAGGTCATGCCGTGCGAATGGAACAGGATGCCTCCCGTGGCCGATGCCCTGTAGCTCCTGCTGTGGGCGCCATGGGTGTAGCCCAGGTTCATGCGCGTGTAGCGGGGCAACAACGACAGTCCCAGGCTCGCATCCGTGCCGCCTCGATTGGAATCATTATCCACGCCCACGTGATAGCCCAAGTAGTCATTCACCCGGGCGGAAGTGGATACGCCGATTCGCTGGCTATCTTCGCTCCTGTTGACCGAAGTGCGAATATTCTGCCCGCTGCGCAGCGGAATGCTGACGCTGAGGAACGCGCGATCGCTGGCATCATCTCCACCCGAAATCCCCCACTCGGCCGAAGCCGACACAGACGCACGCTTGAACTGGCGACTCCACGACGCCGTTGCCCGGCGGTTGGATGGCTCGTGGTTCCGGGAGGACTGGCTGTATCCAACGCTCAGACTCCCCAGCAATGGGCTGGACCACCCGAGCGAGCCAAGATACTGCGATTGAAAGCGGCCAGAGGATTGTGTTTCGAATGACTCCAGCAAATCCCGATACCCATTGCCCTGCTCTGTCACGCCGACACTGGCGAACCACTGCTGCGAGAGACGCTGACTGACGGACAGACTCGCTCTTGTCCCTGACTCGTCCAAGAGCGATGCCCGGGCCCAGGAAAAGGATGCCTGGATATCCATGCCCGGCCACAACGAAGTGCCCGCGCTCAGTCCCACAGCGCTGTATCCCTGCGCACCAACGCCACCAACACCCACCTGCGCCACACCCAAGGTACCGGTCCAGCCAGCGCTTGCGACCTTCTGGCTCTCGGCTGCGGTGCCTTCGGCATTCCTGATTTCGCCAACGCCCACCACGAAACCCGAACCTGCATTGGCTATCCGGGACATGGGCACCACGAAGCCATGCTCCGTGCCGTCAGCCTCGGTCACGGTGACCTGCATTTCCGTGTGCTGGTTCACCGTCCGTACGTCTTGCAATGAAAACGGCCCGGCAGGCACCAGCGTGGAATGAATCAGCACACCGCCTTGACGCACCTCCACGCGGGCCTGGGTTTGGGCGATGCCTTCAATCCTGGCGCCGGATGCAAAAGCACCCAGCGCACTCTCATTGGTGACCTGGACACCGGTTACTTGTGCCACCGGCAAAATGGGATTGCCAAGGTTGATTTCCCCCATTTGCAGCAAAGCGCGCTGATTGGGAAAAGTTTTCTGTGCGTAGGTTTCCAGCCTGGCGGTATTCGAAACGCCACCCTGTGATGTATGAATCTGCCGACTGCGCACAATCCAGTCATTGAAGTTGACCCCCGCTTCAGTGGTCAAGGACTGGAAGCGCGAAGAGCGGCTACCCAGGCGATTCTCTGAAAAGGAGGCATCGTAGTTCAGCACCCCCGCCACACCGCCGGCGGAATAGTCAGCGGCCTGCCGTGGCTCGACCCGCACGAATTCCGCCGGAACCACTATTGCCAACTCCAGGGCTCCAACATCGGCATTCAATTCTGCACGGGGAAACGCCGCCACCACGTCATGGCACTCCTTGCCCGCTTCCTGGCTCAAATAAGGGGTGTATTGTTTCGGCGTAATCAAACCCGTCCGGGATAACGTTTCGTCATCAAAACAAGCGCGTCCGTCCGCAAGAAAGTACACATCATGCTTGCCGCGCAACTCTCCATTCACGCGCACCGCAACACGCGCAAGGCCCGGCTGGAATCCCGGTGTCTTCATCAGATACTCGGCCAGCTTGGGATCAATGCCCCGCTGCTTGAGCAAGTCGAGATCAAAGTGGGTAGCGTCGGATGCTTCAGTCTCGCCGCCTGTGCGCGGCGCCTCCTGTGCGGCACACAATGAGCCAACGCAGGCAAGCCCAAGTGCACTGAACTTCAATGTATTGAGCTTGATAGGCATGCTTGTGGATGACACGCAGGAAAAACGTGCTGCAGTGGACTCGCCGAATGCAGGCGAAGTTATTGCCCGGCAGACACCAGGGGAGCGATGTAATCATCCACGGCAGCTCCGTAGACAGTTGCCGGCTCCAGACGAACGGAGACAGCACCTGCCGTATCACCTTCGACCGGCAACTCCAGATGCTGGCCCGGCAGTACGTAAGGACGCGGCAGGCTGGCCGTATTCCCCGTGGGCAGAAGTTGCACGCCCGGACCAAGCCGGACCACGTAGGGAGTGTCGTTCTTCACGCGGAGCGTGTTGCCACTCAACGACCACTCCAGCCCCTTCCAGGGTTCGCGATTTCTTTCCAGACCACGAGGATGCAGGATGACCGGCATGTTCTGCCGCACCCCCATGGCAACCCGCGCCGCCCCAGGTGCTGCGCCCTGCCTGGCAGGAATGCCCTCAAAGGTCACCCTCTTCAGCCGCTGGGTCAGCAGGGGCTGTTCGTTGCGCAGGATAAAACGAACCAGTTGCTGGGCGCCGGGTTCCACCCTGGAAACCGGCGGGGTGACCAACAGCAGGTTTTCGTCGTCTTCCGGGATGTTCTCGAGTGCGACATGCAGCAGTGCCATCTGCGCATCGGTATTGGTCACCCGGATGGTGGCCTCACCGTCAGCTTCATTGACGATCACCACGCTGGTTTCGGGCACCATGCCATCGGCATGCGCCAACAGCGGCAACAGGAAACCGGAAAGCATGCCGATGGCAGCAAACCCTTGGCGGATCATGTTCATGTGAAACCCCTTCAGGAAAATAGGTACAACAGACGACACACACCATTGGCGCGATTAGACACCAGTACCTTGGGGAGGGGAATAGCATCCCCATGCCCTGAACCCGTACTGGCGCACCTGCCAGGCAACCAGGCGGGATGGTCACTTCGGCCTGCCCAGAAACACGGCCCGGCGGAAGAGCCGTTTGCCTGGTGGCATCCATGGATGGCGGACGATTGAGGGCGAGAGATGATGGCGGGACTCATGCAGACCGCGCCATGCATGCACTCAAGACAAGAATCGTCTTCCGTACTCCAACTGATGTGCAAACCCCGTCGTGGAAAAAAATCCACCACGGAAACCTCAAGAATACTGTGGCGCCATCTTGTTGCTTACAGATACACCAACTCGAACGTGACTCCACCTTGCATCTGGATCTCTTCGGAAATGCCATGCCTATATTCGGGATTAAAGTAGATTGCAGCTTCTATCCCTGCCGAAACTTTCGTGATTGCCGGGACGGACGCACCAGCAATGAGCGCCGTCTCGGAAAATCCGGAACGTCGATCAGGCCTGAGCACCTGAACTCCCGTGGTAAAGGGCTGCGAAGCCGTCCCATCGGACTCTACGTATCCACCGTAACCATTGACTCCATTCACGATCGGCGTGTGGCTCTGATGAATCCAGAGAGATCCAACCTTTCTTCCATCCTGATCAAGACCCAAACCAAAAGACCTTTCGCCCAAAGATCCGCTTATGTGGGATGTCCCACTTTTTTCGTCGATGATGTTGACTGCAACACGCCGTGGAGCACTGCAATCAATATCCAAGGAAGTATTTTTTTGGAATCCAGGAAACGTAACGCTGCCAGACCCACCGACAAGACTAGCAACAGGCACGCTGCCCCAGTCCAGCAAATTCTCTCCCAGACTGATCGTGCATGCGCCCGGGATGAGTTTCCCGGTCACGCTAAGCTCTGCACTGGTCTGTGCAAACGCCGCCGGCGCAGCGATGGCCAGCAGCAAAACGGAAGCAATCTTTTTCATCGGTATCGCCCTGCTGTTAGAGAAGGCACATTAAGCCCTGCCCAGCACGACCTATCCATGCAAGTCCTTGCAAAATAGACCTGCTCCATGGTTCGTGTCCGTAGTCACAAAATAAAGCCACTTCCTGAAAAAGTCCTTATTTATTAATGTTTTACGATATTTACTACAGGCAATGCACACCGTCTTGACATCAAGGCGGGCAAACACGGCAAGCTGCGCGGACATAGAGCTGCATGCTTGGCTTATCCGTAGCTGCAAGGCGCATCAAGGCAATACATGCCGTCATCGGATGGTGTCTGGATAGACTCAACATGCCGCTGTTTCCACGCCCGACTTTGCGCCCCATGGCACGGACCTGATGTGAGAGAGATAAGGAGCAGTCATGAAAAAGGCATTCGTCATGACCGTGAGCCAGGTGATCGTGACATCTCGCAAGCCGTGGCACCCGCCATGTCCCACCCAAGGAGTGCATTGCGACGATGTGGATGATTCACTCTGGGTATCCAAGGCGCCGGGGCGTTGACCCAGACTCACGGGCATTCGTTCACGGGCAACCAACTGCGGGCCGGACCGGCATCCCCACCGATGCGGGTGAGCACAGGCAGCTTACCGCCTTTGCCCATTGTGGCTTGCCATGGCTGCCAACCTTGATACCAGAGCTTGCTGCCTCATTCGGCCTTCCAGCACGAGCCGCTGATAAGCGGAATTCTTCAACTCCAGTGCTTTATCGGTGGTCACGGGCACGACCCATCGCGCAAGTCAATTTTGCAAGGACTTGCATGGATCGGTCGTACCGGCCAAGGTTTAATGTGCCTCTCTTAACAACAGGGCTACCCCGATGAAAAAGATTGCTTCCGCTTTGCTGTTGGCCGCCGTTGCGCCGGCGGCGTTTGCCCAGACCAGTGCAGAGCTTAGCGTGACCGGGAAACTCATCCCGGGCTCATGCACGATCAGTCTGGGAGAGAATTCGCTGGACTGGGGCGATGTGCCAGCCGCTGGTCTATCGTATTCGCCAACCAACCCCACGCTTAGATTTCCTGGACAAGAAAAGCAGGTTTCCCTGGATATTGATTGCAATGCGCCCCGGCGCGTGTATCTCCAAGCAGTTGACGCGAAAATTGGGACATCCTTCGCCGAGCAGTACGCATACACTTTTGGCTTGGGCCTTGATGCAGACGGCAATAAGGTTGGTGCATATGGGTTGACCATGATGGCGGCGCCGACCGTGAATGGGGTTAGCGGCTATGTTGGATATGTGATGCCGGACGGAACGGTCCAGAGCTTCATAGATGGGACCAAGAATCTTTACAACTCCCTTTCCCAGACCAAAACTCGTGTTGGCTTCTCCGAAGTTACGCTGACAAATGGCGCATCGGCACCGGCCATCAAGACAGTTTCGTCGCGAGTTGCATTATCAATGGTACTCAACCCCATTTACCTTTCCGGGATTTCCGAAGAGATCGATATGGAAGGTGGAGTCACGTTCGAGTTGGTGTATCTGTAAGCGATAAAGCAACGCCGCCGCATCCGTGCAATTTCCCCGTGGTGGACCATTGTCCACCACGGGGATTCCCGAACAGCGGGAAGCTGAAGGCACAGCTGGCCTCAGGGCCCACTCACCAGGTGAATACTCTTCATCGTGACACCCCCGCCCCGCAACCGCATTTCAGGAGCTACCCATCCGACGGGGTGAACATGGCACCTTCGGGATGGAAGGGCCGCGACGCATAGCCGAAATCCGTGCATGCTGGCGCGCTGTCGAATACCAGGTCCTCGCGCATGCGCGCCAGGGTTGCAGTGTTGAATGCCTGCAGACGCCCCAGGCCATGCGCTACTGCCACCGCCGCACGAAACAGGGGCGCCGGCACTTCAAGCAAACGAATGGACGGATGCTGCGCCGCCAATGTACGCCGGATCATTTCGCGGTATTCCAGCGCTTCTCCGCCGGGCAATGCATAAACATGCCCATGCGTCGATGATTGATCCACTGCTTTGCATGCCGCGTCTGCCAGATCCTCCACGTGGACCGGCTGGCGCAAGCCTTTCGCATCACCCGGCAACACGAAGAAGCCCGCGCGTCGTGCCATGGCGACAATGCGCGACAGGGTAAGGTCACGCCCGGCGCCATAAATCAGCGTGGGCCTCAACAGCGTAGCGGCAGCACCGCGCAAGGATGCCGTTTCGAAGATCAGCCGCTCCGCTTCCGCCAGCCTTGCTGCGATATCGCGCTCACCGGCATCCACCGATGCACGCTTGGTATCCGCACTGGTGGAACCGAAGGCGATGATGCGCGATGCTTCGACCGACGACTGTGCATACCAGCGGGAAAACAGATCCAGCGGACCCGCACTGAACACTGCATCCACCCAGCCCGGCAGACCCTCGGCCTGCGCGAAATCCCCGCGCACCCAATGCAGTCCGGGCATCGGCGCCTGCGCCGTGCGGGATACCGCATGTACCTGCCAGCCATCTGCCAGCAGCCGGGTGAGCAACGGCACCCCAATCTGTCCACTTCCGCCGAAGACCAGCGCCGTGCGCGACGTCACGCCCTCACCTTCCCGTGCCCGATACCCGCGACCATCAGGACGCGATCAATGCGATCTGCAACACCACCCAGCCCGCGAAAGCCACCAGCAGAATGCCACCCTCCGCCTTGCTGACATGCAGGTCGCGCCGCAGCATGGGATACAGCACCAGCGCGAAAGCCAGCACGGCAGGGAGCTCAAGGCGTACGAACGAATGCGGCAATGCCAGCGGATTCAGCACCGCCATGCCACCCACGATCACCAGCAGGTTGAACAGGCTGGAACCAATGACATGCCCCACCACCATGTCGCCCTGCCCGCGCCGGGCCGCGGCGATGGCTGCGGCCACTTCCGGCAGGGCGGTGCCAATGGCCACCGGCAACAGCCCCACCAGCAGCGGCGAAATGCCCCAGGCCTGCCCCAGTGTGCCCGCACCATTCACCACATAGCGTGCACCGAAATAAAGAAGCGCCGAGGCAATCACCAGACGGATGACATTCAGCCCCAGATTGGGACGGCTGACGGCAAATGTCGAAACACCCGCCTGCACTTCCAAGGATTCCTTGCGCGCACGGGTCAGCAGCATCGCCAGCACGGCCACGAACGCCAGCAGCAGCACCACGCCTTCCAGCCCGCTGATGGTCCCGTCCAGGCCGAACACGATCAGCAACACGGTCGCACCCAGCAGGGACAGCAACAGCGGCGACAGTACCCGCATCTTGACGGTCAGCGGTGCGACCAGCGCCGCAACACCCAGGGTCAAACCGATGTTGGCGATGTTGCTGCCTACCGCGTTGCCCAGCGCCAGGTCATGCGCGCCCAACCACACGGCCTGCGCGTTGACCGCCAGTTCCGGCAGCGATGTCCCGAATGCCACCAGCAAGAGGCCGGCGATGAACGGCGATGCGCCGAATCGCTGCGCCAGTCCCGAGGCCGCCTTGACGATGGAGTCGCCACCCAGTGCCAGCAGCACCAGTCCCACCACGAACAGAAACCAGGCTTCCAGCATCGTCGCCTCTCCGTATAACGCCAGCGGACGATTCTATGCCCCGCGCCGCGCCACAGCCAGCCGCGCTCTGCTCAGGAACAGCCTTCCACGTAGTCGGCCTGCGGCAACAGCCCGACCCGCCAGCGCACGACCTTGCCCGCGGCATCGGTCTCGAAGACGAGGCGGCTCGGGACCGAGCCATCGGCATCCATGGACAGGTACTGTCCGCCCTCCACGTACTTGTGCGGTGAAGCAGTCAATGCCTCTCCATAGAGGGCATGCAATGCATCGGCCTGCATGCCGACCTTGCCCCCACCCGGTGCGACCTCTTGTTCGGTACCGGCGTCATAGCGGACGAACCTGCCGTCCTCCATCATGAAACCGAATTCGGAAGCCAGCTTCACGCCATGCGGTATCAGGTAATGGCAGGTGGTGCCTTCGACAGGCGCACCATCCAGCTCTCCGCCCCAGGCAGCCCTGGCCTCATCCACCGTGCTGCCCAGCCGCATGTCGCCATACCCTTCGAATGTCGCCAGCGATGCGGCCTGCGGTGCAACTTCCGTTGCCGCTGGAGCAGGCAACGCTGCATTTTCAGGGGCCGCGATGGAAGGCTCCGACGGGTTACAGCCGGTGACAAGCAGCAAGAACAACACGGGAAGCAGGGTTCTCATCACACACTCCTTCACGAGCAGATTGACGAACAGACTGGCAGCCTGCGATGACCGCCGTTAATGCCCTGCGAAACGCCTTCAGGCCGGCGAGCGGAAATGCTTTTCAAGCCCTGCCCAGCATGCCTGGTAATCACGCTGGCGATGCGGCGCATCGATGGCCTGCCGGGTTGGACGGATCACCGCGCGCGTTTCGAACATGAAAGCCATGGTGTCGGTGACCACGTCCGGCTTCGACAGATCGGCCTGGCTGGCCTTCTCGAACGTTGCCGCATCCGGTCCATGCCCGGTCATGCAGTTGTGGATCGAGCACCCACCCGGCACGAAGCCCTCGGCCTTGGCGTCGTAGGCACCATGCACCAGCCCCATGAACTCGCTGGCGATGTTGCGATGGAACCATGGCGGCCGGAACGTGTCCTGTGCCACCAGCCAGCGCGGCGGGAAAATCACGAAGTCCATGTTGCCCACGCCCGGCGTATCACTCGGCGATGTGAGCACCAGGAAGATCGACGGATCGGGATGGTCGAAACTGATCGAACCGATGGTGTTGAAGCGGCGCAGGTCGTAGCGGTACGGCGCATGGTTGCCATGCCAGCCCACCACGTCCAGCGGCGAGTGGCCGATATCGGCCCGCCACAGATGCCCCTGGAACTTGGACACCAGTTCGAATTCGCCTTCGATGTCTTCGTAGGCCGCCTGCGGGGTTTCGAAATCCCTGGGATTGGCCAACCCGTTGGAACCGATGGGACCCAGGTCCGGGATCCGCATGAAGGCACCGAAGTTCTCGCAGACATAGCCCCGCGATGCGCCATCGGGCAGCTCCACGCGGAAGCGGATGCCACGCGGAATCACCGCGATCTGCCGTGGCTCGATCTCCAGCACGCCCAACTCGGTGTCGATCTTCAACCGGCCCTGCTGCGGAACGATCAGCAACTCGCCATCGGCGTTGTAGAAAAACCGGCCATGCATCGAACGATTCGCGGCATACACGTGGATACCGACCCCCGTGCCCGAGGCCGGCGAGCCATTGCCGCCCATGGTGTACAGGCCTTCGATGAAATCGGTAGCTGCATCCGGGATCGGCAAGGGATTCCAGCGCAACTGATCCGGCGTGACCGGATGCTGGCCAAAGTCACTGTGCAAATGCGGCTGCGCGAATGGCGAGAACGCCCCGTGCATCGCGGCCGGACGGATGCGATACAACCAACTGCGCCGGTTCTCCGCGCGCGGTGCCGTGAACGCCGTGCCGCTGACCTGCTCGGCATACAGGCCATGCGCGACGCGTTGCGGCGAATTGCGCCCCATCGGCAGGGTGCCGGGCAAGGCCTCGGTGGCGAATTCGTTGCCGAAACCGGTCATGTACCGCGAATCATTCGATGTCGTCATGGCTGCTGCCTTTGAGCCCCTCTCCCTGCGGGAGAGGGATTGAGAACGTTGCCCGGTACTACAGCACGCCGCGCTTCATCTGGTCACGTTCGATGCTCTCGAACAGGGCCTGGAAGTTGCCTTCGCCAAAACCTTCATTGCCCTTGCGCTGGATGATCTCGAAGAAGATCGGCCCCAGGGCATTCTGGGTGAAGATCTGCAGCAGCTTGCGGCTCTTGGTTTCCGGGTCCGCGTCGATCAGGATCTTGTTGCGGCGCAAGCGGTCCACGTCTTCGCCATGCTCCGGAATGCGCAGGTCGACCACGTCGAAATACGTGTCCGGGGTATCCAGGAATTGCACGCCCTGGGCACGCATTGCCTCGACCGTTTCGTAGATGTTGTCGGTGAAGCAGGCGATGTGCTGGATGCCTTCGCCCTGGTAGGTGTCCAGGTATTCGTTGATCTGCGATTTCGGATCACTGGACTCGTTCAACGGGATGCGCACCATGCCGTCGGGCGCGGTCATCGCCTTGGACAGCAGTCCGGTCTTGGCACCCTTGATGTCGAAGTAACGGATCTCGCGGAAGTTGAACAGCTTCTCGTAGTAGTCCGACCACTTCGCCATGTTCCCCTGGTAGAGGTTGTGGGTCAGGTGGTCGATGAAGGTCAGGCCAAACCCTTGCGGAAGCTTTTGCGCGCCGGGCAGCCATTCGTAGTCCGGATCATGGATGGTGCCTTCGCTGTCATAGCGGTCCACCAAGTACAGCATGCAGCCGCCGATGCCCTTGATCACCGGTGCAGCGACCGCCTTGGTCAGTTCGTCCTTGGCATCGAAGGATTCGGCGCCGTTCTTCAGCGCCTGCACGCGCACCCATTCGGCCAGCTTGTTGAAGCGGATCGCGAACCCGCAGGCACTGGGGCCGTGCTCGGCGGCAAAGCGCGCGGCGAAGGAATCCGGGTCTTCGTTGATCAGGAAGGTGCAATCGCCCTGGCGGTAGGTGCTGATGGGGCGCGTCTTGTGGCGGGCGACCTGCACGAAACCCATCTTGCGGAAATAATCATGCAGATGGGCCGCCTGGCCCTCGGGTGCGGCATACTCGACGAATTCGAAACCATCGATGCCCATAGGGTTCTCGAAGGTCGTCACCTGCATGCCGGGATCGGTGCCGGGATGGGAAGGGGTATTCATGGCGCGGGCTCTCTGGGCTTGCAACCGGGGAACCCACCTTATAGTTTCACATGCAACCAATTGCAAGCCGCATTGCCACAATGACCATGTCCGACACTACAGATCACCCACTCGCGCTGGACCTTGAACATTTCGTGCCCTACCGGTTGAGCGTGCTCTCCAACCGGGTCAGCCAGACCATTTCACGCCGTTATGGCAAGCGCTTCGGCCTGGCCATCACCGAATGGCGGGTCATGGCCATCCTGGGCCGCTATCCGTCCCTTTCCGCCAATGAAGTCGCGGATCGCACCGCGATGGACAAGGTGGCCGTCAGCCGCGCCGTGGCACGTCTGCTGGAACGCGGCCTGATCGAGCGCGACATCCATGGCGGCGACCGCCGCCGCTCGGTGCTGGACCTGTCCGAAGCAGGCCGCAGCGTGTACGACGAAGTCGCCCCCATGACGCTGGCCTGCGAACGCCAGTTGTTGGCCCAACTGGACGACGCGGAACGGGAGCAACTCGACCGCCTGTTGCAGAAACTGACCGCAGGCGTGGAGACGCTGGCCGCCTCCGAGTGAGTGGCTGGACGAACGCCAGTGACGGCCCATGCGCCGAAGCGGCTTTGAACGTGGACTCTTGAATTACGTCATTCCCGCGAAAGCGGGAATCGCTTTTCAACGGACGAATGTCCGGTCATCGCTCTGCAACGGCGCATGGCGCCAGTCATCACAACGACCGCCGGCATCAAGCCGGCAGTGCGTGCTTGCTTCCACGCTCCAATCCATGACCACCCGGTCCGGACTCGGTACGCCAGAGCTTGTACGAGAACCACAGGCCCAGCGCCGCCAATGCCGTGTAGAACCACATGCCGGGCGCATAACCCGCCGGATTTTCCGGACCTGCCAGGAAGGCCGTGTTCAACACGCCCACGGCCAGCGGGACCAGGGCCACGCCGATCTGTTGGCACAGGGTCATCAGCGAATAAGCCGCGCCCAACCGGTTCTCCTTGATGATGTAGGCCACCGAGGGCCACATCACCGCCGGGATCAGCGAGAACACGCCGCCCAGCAACAGCATCACCACCAGCAACGTGATCGGCACCTGCGCGCTTCCCACGAACGGAATCCAGATCCCCACTTCCGGGCCCGGTGGCAGATAGGTCACGGCCAGGAACAGCGGCAACATGATCAGCGACCCCACCGCCATGAACAGCGAACGCCTGCCCACACGATCCACCCACAAGCCGAACAAAGGCGTGGCGATGATTGCCGCCATCGGCACCAGGCTGCTCAACATTCCGGCAGTGCCACGGTCCAGGCCGTGCGCCTGCTGGCAGTAATCTATCGCGAAGGTGAGGAACGGGAACACGGTGGCATAGAACACCACGCACAGGCCGACGATGTACCAGTACGAAGCACTGAACGCATACATGCCCTTGAAATCGAGCTTGTCGGTTTCCGGCGGAGCCCCCAGATCCACGCGCCCTTCCGCGCGTGCCTCCATCATCCAGTACAGCATCGCCGCGGCAACACCTGCCGCGGCAATCGCGGTGGCCAGCCACAGAGGATCCTGCCAGTTGGAATACAGGGGCTCGGCGAACGATGTCGACCAGTCCGCCGATGCCGACCCCAGCCGCGCGATGGACAGGTTGATGCCGAACGCAAAGCTCAACTCCTTGCCCTTGAACCACTTGGCGAGCACCGCCGTTGCCGCCACGATCAATGGTTCTGCGCCCATGCCCAACAGGAAGCGTCCCGCCAGGATGGTCTCGAACCGCGATGAAAACGCGGTCAAGGCCGCCGCACCCAGGCAGATCAACGCAAACACCGGGATCGCGCGCTTGGTGCCCCAGCGATCGATGATGTAACCGCCAATCAGCAGCACCACCACGGCGGCAATGCTGTACGCCGTCGCCAGCATGCCGATCTGCCGGTAGGTGAATCCCTCCTGCTCGCGCAACAGGTCCACGACCGGATTGAACGAATCGTAGATGTAGTAGTTGGCGAACATCGCCAGACTGACGAACAGCAGCACCAGCCAACGCTGGGTCGGGGTCGGGCGTGGCAGGCCGCTTGCGGTCGCATCGGTCATCGGGGGTTTCCTGTGGGTCGGCGGTACGTGGGCAGGACTTTACACTGCGGCATGGCCGGCGGTCGCGACCCATGGTTCGCATGCCCTGCCCGGAAAGGAAACGGCGACCACCTGGGTCGCCGTTTCGTCTACTGCCGCCCTCTCATTGGGGCGGAAGATGGCTGCGCAGGGCATGCGCGAGCCAGCACGTCATTTCACGCCATGCATCAATCGGTTGATCAACGGCGCCACCAGGAACAGCAGCACGCCCGAGCCCACCAGCGCGTAGAAACCGAAGGTGTAGCCGGCATGCGCCGATGCCACGGTCATGCCGCCTTCGCCACTGACACGGCCCGCGAAGATGCCCGCCAGGTTGTTGCCGATGGCAATCGACAGGAACCAGCAGCCCATCGCCAGGCCACCCAGGCGCACCGGAGCCAGCTTGGTGGTCATCGACAACCCGATCGGTGACAGGCACAGCTCGCCCACCGACTGGATCACGTACACCGCGAACAGCGTCCAGAACGGAATCTTGCCGGCGTCATTGACCATGCTCGACAACGCCACCATCAACAGGAAGAAAGCCAGGCCGTTGAAGATCAGGCCCAAACCGAACTTGCGCGGTATCGATGGATTGTTCTTGCCCAGCTTCACCCACATCCAGGCCATCAACGGCGCCAGAGTGATGATGGCGATGGAGTTGACCGACTGGAACCACTCCAGCGGGAAGGTCCAGTCACCGAACTGGCGATTGACGATCTGGTCGGCCAGGAAGGTGAACGAACTGCCCGCCTGCTCGAAGAACATCCAGAACAGCACGTTGAACACGAAGATCACCAGCATCGCCAGGACCTTGTCACGGGAGACACTGCCCTCCCGCACGCCCTCGACGATCAGCATCACTGCCGGCACCACGAACAGCGCCATCAGGATGGCCTGCAATGCGCTGGCATCGATGGTCAACAGGAAATAGAAAAGCGGAATGCCGATGGCCGCACCCAGCAGCGCCACCAGGCCGAGGCGACTCAGGCCCTCCTGGCCGGGCGCTGGCAAGCCAATGCCCTGAAGCTGGCTGCGACCGACCCAGAACCAGATCAGGCTGATCACCATGCCGATGCCGGCCGCGATGAACACCCACTGGTAATGCGGATCGTCATTGGTGCCGAACACCTGGCGCGCCAGCCAGCCGGTGATGACCGGCGCAATCATCGCGCCGATGTTGATGCCCATGTAGAAGATGGTGAAGCCGGCATCGCGGCGGGCATCGCCCTGGAAGTACAGTTTGCCGACCATGGTGGAGATGATCGGCTTGAACAGGCCGTTGCCGACGATGATGGTCGCCAGGCCCAGCTTGAACATCGGCTCCGTCGGCGAGGCCAGCAGGAACAGGCCGATGGCCATGAACACCGCGCCCAGCAGGATGGAACGCTGGAAGCCGATCAGCTTGTCGGCCACGTAACCGCCGAAGATCGCACCGGCATACACCAGCGCCAGATAGGCGCCGTACAACTCGCTGGCAGGTTTCTGGCCACTGGCCTCGCCACCGTGGAACTGAGCCACGATGTACAGCACCATGGCCCAACGGATGCCGTAGAAGGCAAACCGTTCCCAGAACTCCGACATGAACAGCATCCACAAGGGCCTGGGATGGCCCAGGACCTGGCGGAATTCGGGCACATCCGCGGGCTGTCCAGCCGCGCTGGGGACAGTAGAACTCATGCGATCTTCCTCTTGTTTCGATGCCGTCCGAGCCGCTGCGCGGACGCGCGAGCATTGCCGAAGCGGGCCATCGCCGTCAAACCCCGGGGCAGGACCTCACCCCTCCAGCCCAATCGGACACCCTGGGAAACAGCCATGCACCGCGGGAACTGCTTCCGCGGTGCAGCAAGAGCGGCCAGTGCTGGATTCGAGGGGCTCGCCGGCCCCGTCAACCTGCCGGAAAGACGTAGCTGGCACCGATTCCCAGCGGGATGCCCAATCCCCAGAATGCCAGCAGGAACAAGGTCCACAGGATCGACAGTGCAATGGAGTAAGGCAGCATGATGGAAGCCAGCGTGCCAATGCCGGCCGACTTCACGTAACGCTGGCAGAACACCACGATCAGCGGGAAGTACGGCATCAGCGGGGTAATGATGGTGGTCATCGAATCACCCACCCGATACGCCGCCTGGGTCAGGTCCGGCGAGACGCCCAACTGCATCATCAACGGCACCATGATCGGCGCCAGCAGCGCCCACTTGGCCGAGGCCGAGCCGATGAAAAGATTGACGAAACCGGTCATCGCGATCAGGCCGATGATCGTCAGCCACACGGGCAGGCCCTGCAACATCCTGGCGCCTTCCACCGCCATCAACGTGCCGAGGTTGGAGCCATTGAAGCCGGCCAGGAACTGCGCGATGAAGAACGCGATGACGATGTAATAGGCCATGCCGCTCATCGCCTTGGTCATCGCCGCGATGATGTCGCGGTGACTCTTCACCGTGCCCGCGATGTAGCCGTAAACCACGCCGGGCACCAGGAAGAACACGAAAATCAACGCGACGATGGACTGCATGACAGGCGCCGCCGCCACCAGCAGCGGATGCCCGCCCGCCAGCACGGCCGGCGTATCCGGCGGCGCGCGCCACGGCGAGGTCTCCGGGAGCAGGCTGAGCACGAAAAGCACCAGCGCCACGATCATCGCCACCGTGGCCCACAACAGACCACGGCGCTCGGACGCCGTCAGCGGCTCCATCTTCGGCAGGTCGGCGGTATCACCGTCGACCACCGTTCTCTGCAAGCGCGGCTCGACGATCTTCTCGGTCACGAACCAGCCAATGGCGATGATCAGCACGCTGGATGCCGTGGTGAAGAACCAGTTGTTCAGCGGATTGACCGTCAAGGTGGGATCAATTATTTGCCCCGCTGTCTGGGTGAAACTGGCCAACAGGGGATCCAGCGAAGACGGCACGATCAAGGTGGCCGAGAAACCACCGGACACACCGCAGAATGCCGCGGCAATGCCCGCCAGCGGATGCCGTCCCGCGGCGTAGAAAATCACCCCGCCCAACGGGATCACCAACACGTAACCGGCATCCACCGCCACGTGGCTCAGCACCGCCACCGCCACCAGTGCCGGCGTCAGCAACTGCTTCGGGGTGATGGCCAGGATGCGGCGCAAGGCAGCGTTGATGAAACCGGTGTGTTCGGCCACGCCCAGGCCCAGCATCGCGGTCAGCACCACGCCGAGCGGCGCGAACGCCATGAAAACCCGGTACATGTTCGCCATGAAGGCGGTGAGCGAACTGCCCGACAGCAGGTTCACGATCTGGATCGGCTCGCCCGAAACCGGATGCAGCGCCTCGAATTCGACACCGGACAGCAACCACGACAGCACCCAGACCATCAACATCAGCAACAGGAACAGGAACGCAGGATCAGGCAGCTTGTTGCCGACGCGTTCGACCATGTCGAGGATGCGGGCGCCGAAGCCGCGGGGCGCGGCTTGCTGGTCGGGTTGACTCATGGATTTCTCCGGAAGGCTGGACGGATGTTCGCGGCATCCTAGCAGCCCCGGCACGGATGCGGCAGCGCATCATCCCGGTGATGCACCCCGAAGCTACTCCCTGCTTGCCGGCGGCCCCAGGTACAGCGCGTCATCGAAACTGGCGCACCATTGCGGGCGATACACCACGATCAAGGCCATCATGGTGCCGGTGAAAAAGGCTTCGCCGAACATCAGCAGTGGCGTGGCGGCCAGATAGGCCCAAGCCGTGCCTGTATGCAGGAAGGCCGCCACCATCGCCTTGCCCAGGGTCGATGCCGCCATTGCCAAGGCACCGGCCAGGAAGGCATTGAACAGGATGTAGATGAAGATGTTGTGCGGCAACCGGTGCACCACGACACGCGAGACTGCCGCCGTGATCAACACGGGCAGCACACCGGTCAACAGGAAATCCGGCGCCCAGCCGAGCCAGACCGCATGCATCGCCCAACCCGACAGGCTGACCAGTGCCATCACCCACAACGCAAAGCGCACGCCGAACATCAGCGTGGCAATGCTCGCCCCCAGGAAATGCAGGCTCACCCCGTGCAGCGGCGCCGTGTTGAACCAGCGCATGGCCAGCAGCAACACGGTGCCAACCAACAGCACCCGCATCGCTTCGCCGTCACCTTCCAGTTTGTGCAAGGGGAGCCGCAACGATGCACATGCCAAGGCAGCCAGTGCCAAGGTCCACGCGATCAGCGACAACCACAACGGCACGTCGATGTTCACGCCACGCCGGGATCGCTTGTGCCAACTCCCGGACCAATCATGGTCCGTACTTCGAACAATTCCGGGAAGAAACTCAGTTCCAGCGCCTGCTTGAGGAAGCCCACGCCACTGGAACCGCCGGTGCCCCGCTTGAAGCCGATGATGCGCAACACCGTGCGCATGTGCCGGAACCGCCACAACTGGAACTGGCTTTCCAGATCCACCAGGTCTTCGCACAAGGCATATTCGCGCCAGTAGCGATCGGTGTTCTCGTAGATGCGCTCGAAGACCGGCAACAGCGCCGCATCGGAAACATGCGATTGGCTCCAGTCACGCTCCAGATGCTGCGTGGGTATGGCGTGCCCGAAGCGTGCCAGGTAGGCCAGGAATTCTTCGTACAGGCTGGGCGCGCGCAGCACTGCCTCCAGGTTCGACTGGCCCGCCGGATCGTAGGCAAATACCCGCAGCATCGCCGCGTTCTTGTTGCCCATCAGGAATTCGATGGTGCGGTACTGCAAGGACTGGAATCCGGATGAAGTCCCCAACTCGTCGCGGAACTCCATGTATTCCGAGGGCGTCAGCGTTTCCAGTACGGACCATTGTTCGGTCAACTGGCGCACGACCTGCTTGCAACGCGCCAGGGTCTTCTGGCAACGCCAAACCTGGTCCTGGCGCAGGTAGGCAATCGCCGCGCTGAGCTCATGGATCACCAGCTTCATCCACAGCTCCGAGACCTGGTGCTGGATGATGAACAGCATCTCGTCATGGTGCGCGGGGCGTGACACCGGTTGTTGTGCCGCCAGCAGCTGGTCCAGCTGCAGGTAGCCACCATAGGTCATGCGTCCGGCCAGGTCCGTGTGGATCCCGGATTCGAGCGGACGTTCGTTCTTGTCTACTGCCATGTCACCCTCCGTGAGCCGTGGATTCTACAGGCCACGCCCGTCGGCATTGCCCACGTCTTCCCGTCACGAAGCGCCGTGGAACCATCATTGACCACCATCACATTGTTGCGTCGCAGGATAGTCCAAGGTTATGACTTCTTTAACATGCCCGGTCCGATACTGGCGCCAACTTGATTGGGGAAGCGAACTACGCGATGACCATAGCCGCGAAATTCGAAATCGAATACCTGCAATACCTTGGTCCGGACGGCCGCATGATCCAGGACAGCCTGCCGGAAGCCGCGCGCGACGTGGAACGTTTGCGCAACCTGTTCAAGCAGATGCTGTTCGTACGGACTTTCGACACCAAGGCCATTGCCTTGCAGCGCACGGGCAAACTGGGCACTTATGCCTCTTGCCTGGGCCACGAAGCCACACACGTAGGCATTGGCGCGTCCATGCAGACGGGCGATGTCTACGCCCCCAGCTACCGCGAATACGGCACCATGTTCATGCGCGGCGTACGCCCGCGCGACGTCCTGATGTACTGGGGTGGCGACGAACGCGGCAGTGACTACGATCGCGACAGCGATGCCCGCAACGATTTTCCGTTCTGCGTCCCCATCTCCACGCAATGCCTGCACGCCGCGGGTGCCGCACTCGCATTCAAACTGCGCAGCCAACCGCATATCGCGGTAAGCACCTGTGGCGACGGCGGCTCCTCCAAGACCGACTTCTATGCCGCGCTCAATTCCGCCGGCGCTTACGAACTGCCCCTGATCCTGGGCGTGATCAACAACGGCTGGGCCATTTCGGTACCACGCAGTGCACAGACCGGCGCACAAACACTGGCCCAGAAAGGCCTGGCTGGCGGCCTGCATTGCCTGCAGGTGGACGGCAATGACCTGGTCGCCGTGCTGGAAGGCATGCGCCGCGCCGCCGAGCGCGCCCGCAAGGGCCAGGGTGCCACGGTGATCGAATTCGTCACCTATCGCCTGTCCGACCACACTACTGCCGACGATGCCCGCCGTTACCGCGACGATGCCGAAGTAAAGTCGGCCTGGGAGCGCGAGCCGCTGGGCCGGCTGCGCACTTGGCTCACCGCAAAGGGCGCCTGGAGCGAGGCGGAGGAAACCGTCTGGAAAGAAGAGTGTGGCCTGCTGGTGGATGAAGAGGTCAACGCCTACCTCAACACACCGGTGCAACCGGTCGAAGCCATGTTCGATTTCCTCTACGCCGACCCGCCACCGGATGTACTGGCCCAGCGTGCTGCTGCACTCGCCGCGGAGGGACGCGCATGAGCACCGTGATGGAAAACAAACCCGCGGCCACGGGCCGCAGCCGGGACACCGCCGCCACACCGGCCGCGATCACGCTGATCGAAGCCATCACCCAGGCATTGGCATGGGAAATCGCGCACGACGATTCGGTCATCGTGCTCGGCGAGGACGTGGGCGTGAATGGCGGCGTGTTCCGCGCCACCGCCGGCCTGCAGCAACAATTCGGCCCGGAGCGCGTGCTGGACACACCGCTGGATGAAACCACCATTGCCGGCCTGACCGTCGGCCTCGCCGCACAAGGCATGAAACCGGTAGCCGAGGCGCAGTTCGATGGCTTCGTCTATCCCATGGTGGACCACGTGATCTGCCACGCTGCACGCCTGCGCACGCGTACACGCGGACGCCTGCAATGCCCCATGGTGCTGCGCGTGCCCTGGGGTGGCGGCATCCGTGCACCGGAACACCACAGCGAAGCCAACGAAGCCATCTTCACCAACGTGCCTGGCCTACGCGTGGTCATGCCCTCTTCGCCACAGCGTGCCTACGGCCTGCTGCTGGCGGCGATCCGCGACCCGGATCCGGTGATCTACATGGAGCCCAAGCGCATCTACCGGCAGTACAAGGAAGTCGTGCAGGACGATGGCGAAGCCCTGCCGCTGGACGTGTGCTTCGTGCTGCGCGATGGCACCGACGTGACTCTGGTGACCTGGGGCGCGCAAGTGAAGGAGACGCTGGAGGCCGCGGAGAAACTGGCCGGCGAAGGCATCAGCGCGGAAGTGATCGACGTGGCCACGCTGAAGCCGCTGGATTTCGACACCATCGCCGAATCCGTCTCCCGCACCGGCCGTTGCGTGATCGTGCACGAAGCACCGCGCACCGCCGGCTTCGGCGCCGAGATCGCCGCGCGCCTGGCCGAGGAAT
>JBQGFJ010000305.1:0-4955 GCA_052040085.1 Pseudoxanthomonas sp. | reverse complement strand
ATCCAGGTCGTCGCGCAGCGCACCTTCCAGCACGGAGAAATCGATCAGCGAGTTCTGCTTGCTGATGCCGACGCGGTCCACCAGCAGGCGCAGCGAGGCCGGGGTGTAGCCGCGGCGGCGCAGGCCTTGCAGGGTGTACATGCGCGGATCGTCCCAGCCATCGACCAGGTTTTCGCTGACCAGTTGGGTCAGCTTGCGCTTGCTCATCACCGTGTAGTTGATGTTGAGGCGCGAGAATTCGATCTGCCGCGGCTTGGCGGCTTCCTTCGGCAGGCCGTGCTGTTCCAGCGGCGCCAGCAGTTCCGGATTTCCGGCCAGGTCCACGTTGTCCACGCACCAGTCGTACAGCGGGCGGTGGTCTTCGAACTCCAGTGTGCACAGCGAGTGCGTGATGCCTTCGATGGCATCACCCAGCGCGTGGGCGAAGTCGTACATGGGATAAATGGGCCATTCGTTGCCGGTGTTCTGGTGCTCCACGTGCTTGATGCGGTAGAGCGCCGGATCGCGCAGGTTGATGTTGCCGCTGGCCATGTCGATCTTCGCGCGCACGGTGCGCGCGCCATCCGGGAACTCGCCCGCGCGCATGCGCCGGAACAGGTCCAGGTTTTCTTCCACGCTGCGGTTGCGGTAAGGCGATTCGCGGCCGGGTTCGGTCAGGCTGCCGCGGTATTCACGGACTTCCTCGGCGCTCAGGTCGCAGACGAAGGCCTTGCCGTCACGGATCAGTTTTTCCGCGGCCAGGTAATACACGCCGAAGTAGTCCGAGGCGTGGCGCAGCGAGTTCCAGTCGAAGCCCAGCCAGCGCACGTCGTCCTGGATGGCGGCCACGAACTCCGGGTCTTCCTTGGCCGGGTTGGTGTCATCGAAACGCAGGTTGCAGGTGCCATCGAATTCCCGGGCAATCCCGAAGTCCAGGCAGATCGCCTTGGCGTGGCCGATATGCAGGTAGCCGTTGGGTTCCGGCGGGAAGCGCGTGCGGATGGCCGCGTGCTTGCCGCTGGACAGGTCGTCACGGACGATCTGGCGGATGAAGTCCTTCTTCTCCGGGGCTTCCGTGGTGGCGCTGGCCGGGGTGGTGCTGGGATCGTGGGACATGCGGGATATTCGGGGGACGGCTTCAGGGAAGCCGCCAGTTTATCGTGCCCGCCCGCAGGGCGTATGCTGGCGGCGGGAGGAGGCTGCCATGCGTGTGGTTTACCGCGCCGAGAATCTGTTCGACGCACATCTGGTCAAGCATGCGCTGGAAGCGACAGGGATACCTGCGTTCGTTTTCGGCGAGTCCTTGCTGGGTGGCATGGGTGAACTGCCGCTGTTCGGCGTGCTGCGCGTCTGCGTGCCGGAAGTGGCGTGGCCGGAAGCGCACGGGATTGTCCTCTCCATGGACCTGGATAACGGCCAGGTAGAGCCGCTGCCCTCGCATGGCGAGGGTGGCCTGGGTGTCCAGCCAGCCTGAGGGGAGGCGTCCGATGTGGCCGAATATCGGTTCATTCAAACAGCGCATGCCGCATTCCGCGGATGCCTTGCCGGGTCGCGGCGAGGCGATGCCGCTGCGTAACGTGCATGTCGTCAATGGCCGCCCCTTGCGCGCGGATTTCGCCGGACTTGCCCAGGTGCGGTTCGGCATGGGCTGCTTCTGGGGCGCGGAACGCAAGTTCTGGACCCTGCCCGGTGTACACGTGACGGCAGTCGGTTATGCGGGCGGTTACACGCCCAATCCCACTTACGAAGAGGTCTGTTCGGGGCGTACCGGGCATACCGAGGCGGTACTGGTGGTGTATGACCCGGTGAAGGTGACGTTCGAACGCCTGCTGCAGGTGTTCTGGGAAAGCCACGATCCCACCCAGGGCATGCGCCAGGGCAACGACACCGGCACCCAGTACCGTTCGGTGATCCATTGCGATACCCGGGCGCAATACGAAACGGCACTGGCCAGTCGCGATGCTTACCAACAGCGGTTGGCGCAGTCGGGTTACGGCGATATCACAACCGAGATCGTGTATCCCGCGCCGGAGTTCTACTACGCCGAGGACTACCACCAGCAATATCTGGCCCGGAATCCCGATGGCTATTGCGGGCTGGGGGGTACCGGGGTGAGTTGTCCGGTGGGTATTTCCGCCGGTTGATCCGCAGGCGTCCGGCAGGCCGGAATGGCTTCGCCAAGCCGCGGCTTGACGCCGCGGCTTGACGCCGCGGCGCATGGCATTGCTGGTTCGCTCAGGACAGGCGCTGACGGATGCTGTCGCGCAGGGCTTGCAGATCCTTGGCGAAGGCGGCGATGCCGTCGCGCAGTTTTTCGGTGGCCATCGGGTCGGCGGCCAGGTCGGCGGCGAAACGGGTGGCGTCGATTGCCTCCACCTGGATGGAGCCGGCGGGCGAGGGTGCTAGCTTGCGTTCCACGTGGCCGGTCTGCGCATCCATGGCTTCCAGCAGGTCCGGTGAAATGGTCAGCCGGTCGCAACCCGCCAGTGCCAGGACTTGTTCGGTTGAGCGGAACGAGGCACCCATGACCACGGTGTCGTGGCCGCGGTGCTTGAATTCGTTGTAGACGCCACGCACGAACTGCACGCCCGGATCTTCATCGATGCTGGCCGGCACCTGGCCGTTGGCCTTGTACCAATCCAGGATGCGGCCCACGAAAGGCGAGATCAGGAAGGCGCCGGCTTCGGCGCAGGCCAGTGCCTGGGTGGGATTGAAGATCAGCGTCAGGTTGCAGTCGATGCCTTCGGCCTGCAATTGGCGGGCGGCTTCCACGCCCTCCCAGGTGGCGGCGACCTTGATCAGGATCCTGTCGCGCGGGATGCCGCGTTCGGCGTACATGGCGACGAACTTGCGTGCCTTGGCCACGGTGGCGGCAGTGTCGTGGGCCTGGTCGGCATCCACTTCGGTGGAGACGCGGCCCGGGATCAGCGGGCTGAGCATGGCGCCCACGCCCACGGTGAGCCGGTCCGCGACTTCATCCACCACGGCGTCGATATCCCCGCCTTGCTGCCGGGCCCATGCCAGTTCGCGTTCGATCAGGTCTGCATACACCGGCAAATCCAGCGCTTTCTTCACCAGGGTGGGATTGGTGGTGCAGACCACCGGCTTCAGGCGCTTGATCGCATCGTAGTCACCGGTAAAGGCGACCACGACAGAGAGCACGCGCACTTGCTGCAGGCGGGCAGGCGTGCGTTTGTCGGACATTTCGTTCGCGATGTGGAGAGGGCAGGAAGGGAATTTCTTTTGGGGGGTGGCTGCGCGCGGCTCAGCGGTGCAGGTCGCCGGAGGATTCGGGCTGGTAGTCGATGCCGGTCACGCGCAGGCGCAATTTGCGTCCGGAAGGCGCGTCCCAGTCGATGCTCTGGCCCAGCGACAGGCCCAGCAGCGCGCTGCCGACCGGCGCCAGCACGGAGACACGGCCGGTGTCGACGTTGGCTTCGTTGGGATAGACCAGGGTCAAGTGGTGGGTTTCGTCGTTGATCTCGTCAATGCATTCGACGGTGGAATGCATGGTGACCACGTTGCCGGGCATCTGCTCGGGGGGCAGCACTTCGGCGCGGTTGAGTTCTTCCATCAGCGCAATGGCGGCCGGATGGCGTCGCAGGGCCGGGGAGTCGAGCAATGCGTCCAGGCGTGCCAGGTCGCGACTGGAAACAATGATGGGGGGGCGTGCGGCTGAAGGCGGCAGGCCGCTGCTGTGTTCGGCGCTCATGTCGATTTCCTTGTCTGTCAGGGGTGCATGGGTTTGGAAAGTGCAGAAAAAGCGAAGGCGGCGCGTGTTCCGCACCGCCCATGGCTTGATCGAATTGTAGGTGAAACGTAGCCCGGAAACGGGCCGGATTCAAGCGTTCGGGCGCTGGGGCGTGGATGCAACCGCAGGCAGTCCGGACCGGGGGTCGAGCAGGTCGTCCGGCAGGCTGCCGATGATCTGCGCCAGTTGGGCCAGGAAATCGCCCATGGCCGAGCTCTTGCGCCAGACCATGGCAATGTGCCGGTTGGGATGGGAGTCGCTGAAACCGAGCAGGTGGATGTCTTCCGAACGTGGCACCGGGGGCTTGGTGGCCAGGGTGGGCAGCAGGGTGATGCCGACACCGGCGGCCACCATCTGGCGCAGGGTTTCCAGGCTGGTGGCACGGAATTCGGATTTTTCGTTGGCGCCGGACAGACGGCAGACTTCCAGTGCCTGTTCACGCAGGCAGTGGCCGTCTTCCAGCAGCAGGAGCTTCTGGCTGGAAAGTTCGTCCAGGGTCAGCGCATCGCGGCGGGCAAGCGGGTGGTTGCCCGGTACGGCCAGCAGGAAGGGCTCTTCGAACAGGGGTTCGACGTGCAACTGGTCGTCATGCACGGGCAAGGCCAGCAGGCCGGCATCCAGCTTGCCTTCGCGCAGGCGGGAGAGCAGCACATCGCTTTTTTCCTCCACCAGCAGCAATTCCAGTTCCGGGAAACGCGCGCGGATGCGCGGCACCACGTGTGGCAGCAGGTAGGGGCCCAGGGTGGGGAAAATGCCCAGCCGCACGGTGCCGGCTTCCGGATCCTGGCTGCGCCGGGCGGCTTCCTTCATCTGTTCCACTTCGGCCACGATGCGGCGCGCGCGTTCGGCGGCATCGCGGCCGGCCGGGGTCAGCATCACCTTGCGGGGTGCGCGTTCCACCAGCGACACGCCCAGCTCTTCTTCCAGCTTGCGTATCTGGGTGGAAAGCGTGGGCTGGCTGACGAAGCAGGCCTCGGCCGCACGGCCGAAGTGCTTGTGGTCGGCCAACGCCACCAGGTACTTCAGGTCCCGCAGGTTCATGGCGAACTCCGGTGTCGACTTAGGAGTGAGTGGAGAGGAGTGAGAAGTGAGGGGGAGCCTTCATCTAGTCGTTTTGCCCGAATGCTGTCACTCCCGCGCAGGCGGGAGTCGCTCTTGCTCCTGCTGTTGAGAAAAGAGGGGCGGACATCCATCCATTGAAGAGCGGCTCCCGCCTGCGCGGGAG
>JBQGFJ010000304.1:0-19756 GCA_052040085.1 Pseudoxanthomonas sp. | reverse complement strand
GGGTCACTGCGCGGCGAATGGCCTCGGCTACCGCCTCGACTTCCACGATGTTCTTTTCCACCACCGCGTTGGGCGGCAGCGGTTCCACCGCGTAGTGGTCCACGCGGTAACGGTTGCCCGCCCGCGAAAGCTGCAACAGCTTGACCGCGGTGGAACTGATGTCGACGCCCAGCAGCGGCGCCTGGTTTTTCCGGATTAGCCCCACGGTCTTTCCCCTTCCGACGGGCACGAGCGCGTACCTGCGAAGCGCCCATTAATAACCAACTTTGAACGCTTGGCAACTCCCCGCGCCCGGCCATGGTACATGCCGCGCTTCCTCAAGGTTGTCCGCCAAGCCCCTGTTTCGCCCCGGGTCATCCCGGGCCTCCCCCTGCATAATCTATACTCTGCCGCCACGAATTCTGCAATCGGACAATCCCGGATGCCTCGCTTCCGTCGTTTCCTGCGCTGGGCGGCCATCGCCCTCTTCGGCCTGTTCCTGCTGGGCCTGGCAGGGTTGGGAGCCCTGTACTACGTGGTTTCCCCCGAGCTGCCCGAGGTCGACTCGCTGCGCAACGTGGAGCTGCAGGAACCGCTCTATGTCTATGCCAAGGATGGGCAGCTGATCGGCCTGTTCGGCGAGACCCGGCGCTACCCGGTACGCATCGAGGATGTGCCGGAACAGGTCAAACAGGCCTTCATCTCCGCCGAAGATGCCAACTTCTACCGCCACAACGGCGTGGATCCGAAGGGTATTTCCCGCGCCGTCTGGCAGATAGCCAGCCGCCGCGAGGGGCGCGTGGCCGGCGGCAGCACCATCACCCAGCAGGTCGCCCGGCAATTTTTCCTCAGTTCCGAGTACAGCTATACCCGGAAACTGGTCGAAATGATGCTGTCGATGAAGATCGAGCAGATGCTGACCAAGGACGAGATCCTGGAGCTGTATCTCAACAAAAGCTTCTTCGGCAATCGCTCCTACGGCATTGCCGCGGCTGCCGAGTACTACTACGGCAAGTCGCTGGAGGAGCTGACCCTGGACGAAGCCGCCAGCCTGGTCAGTACGCTGAAGTTCCCCTCCAGCGGCAATCCGATCAGCAACCCGGTCCGCAACCAGCAGCGCAATGCGTATGTGATCAATCGCATGCTGGAAGACGGCCACATCACGGCGGCGCAGGCGGAGGCGGCCAAGGCGGCCCCCATGCACGCCAAGCCGCACGAACGCCCAGTACAGGTGCATGCGCCCTACGTAGCCGAAATGGTGCGGCAGGAAATGATTGCCCGCTTCGGCGGCGAAGTGCTCACCAAGGGCTACCACGTCACCACCACCATCGATCCGGACCTGCAGACGAGTGCCAACATGGCGGTCGTGGACGGTTTGCACCTGTACGACAGGCGCCACGGCTGGAATGGCGTGGAGCGCCATTTCGAAGTGAAGGCCGACGCTGACAACGCAGCCCTCGCCTCCCGGCTGGGCGGGATTCCACCCCAGGCTGGCCTGCTGCCTGCCATTGTTTCCCGCACCCAGGCCGACGGCAGCGCGACCGTGGTGCTGGCTGATGCCAGCGAAGTCACCCTTCCTGCCGCAGCCAGCAAATGGGCCGGGCGCAATCCTGCCGCCCTGCTCAAGCGCGGCGACCTGACCCGGGTCAGGTTCGATGAAAAATCCCAGGCCTACGTGCTTGACCAGATCCCCCGTGCGCAAGCGGCCCTGGTCTCGCTGGACGCGGGAAACGGCGCCCTGCGCGCCCTGGTGGGCGGCTACAGCTTTGCCGGCAACAAGTTCAACCGCGCCACCCAGGCTCGCCGCCAGCCCGGCTCCAGCTTCAAGCCTTTCATCTATGCGGCCTCGTTCGAAAGGGGCTACCACCCCGCCTCGATCGTGCTGGATGCGCCCGTGGTGTTCCGCGACCGCCGCGGCCGCATGTGGCGGCCACAGAACGATGGCGGCGGCTTCCGCGGCCCCATGCGTTTGCGCGAGGCGCTGGTGCAATCCCGCAACCTGGTCTCCGTGCGCCTGCTGGATGGCATCGGCATTCCGTTCGCCCGCCAGTACATCAGCCAGTTCGGCTTCGACGAAGCGGAACTGCCACCGAATCTCTCCATGTCACTGGGTACCGCTTCACTGACGCCGATGTCGGTCGCCCGTGGCTACGCCGTGTTCACCAACGGAGGCTCGCGCATCACGCCGTGGTTCATCGACGAGGTCAAGGACCGGGAAGGCAATGTGATCTTCAAGGAAACCCCGGCACTGGCCTGCCGGGAATGCGGCCAATCCGGACTGCCTGCCAGCTCGGCCAGCAGCGTGGTGGATGGCTTCGACCTGGGCCCGGCGTCCAGCAACCGGCCAGCCGCAACCACGGCTCCGGCCGCCCCTTCCACGCCCGATGAAACCACCACCAGCCAGGATTCCCCGGTCGCCCCGCGCGCCATCGACGCACGCATTGCCTACCAGATGACGTCGATCATGCGCGACGTGGTCCAGCGCGGCACGGGTACCGCTGCCAAGGTGCTGGGGCGTGCCGACGTGGGCGGCAAGACCGGCTCCACCAATGACCACCGCGATGCCTGGTTCTCCGGATTCGGGGGACCTTACGTCACCACGGTCTGGGTCGGCCGCGACGATTTCCGCTCGCTGGGCCATCGCGAATACGGCGGCAAGGCCGCCTTGCCGATCTGGATCGACTACATGCGCACGGCCCTCAAGGACAAGCCCATCGCCTTGAACGAGCCACCGGACGGCATGGTCCTGGCCGAGCTTTCCGGTGTTTCGGAATGGATCAAGGTCGAAGACCTGGACCGTATCCGCAGCGAGGAATTCTTCAGCACCGAAGACTCCGCGGACGAAGCGGCATACGACATCTTCTGATTCCGTGGCTCCCCATTCGCCGCTAGCGCGGCGAATGGTCCCGGCACGATCACAATGCAGCAATGCATCGTGTACATTCGGCTCTGGTCACGGAAGGGAGGAAGGCGCATGTCATCCACGCACCGCGCCCGCCAGCATGCCGAAACCCAAACGCGCGAACGCCGCCACCGGCTAGCCCATGAAGCCGCACGATTGATGGCCGAAGGCGGCGTCCGCGACTTCCACCAGGCCAAGCTGAAAGCCGCCAACCGCCTGGGTATCTTCGACGACGCCTCCCTGCCCCGGAACCGCGAGATCGAAGACGCACTGCGCGAATACCAGCGCCTGTTCGCTGGCGTTGCGCACACTACCGACCTGCAGCGGAGACGCGAGGCCGCGCTGCGTGCACTGGAATTCTTCCATCCCTTCTCGCCCCGGCTGACCGGACCGGTCCTCGATGGCACTGCCGATGCGCACGCCGCCGTACAGCTGCACCTGCATGCCGATGATCCCGATGCCGTGCCGCGCTTCCTGGAAGAGCACCGCATCCCTGCCGAGGCACGCACACGCCGGCTACGGCTGGACCGCCAGCGCAGCGAGGATTTCCCGGTCTGGCTGTTCAGCGCCGAAGAGTTGACCTTCGACCTGACCGTGCTGCCACACGACACCTTGCGCCAGGCACCCCTGTCGGGCGTGGACGAGAAGCCCATGAAGCGGGCCTCGGCCCAGCAGCTACGGCAATTGCTGGCCGAAGAGCAGATCGCAGCCTACGAATCCGGCGCGAATCCGGCATCCTGATCCACCATCACTCCCGCGAGCAGGACACGCCGGCCCCATGAACGCGAACACCCCGCAATGCGGGGTGTTCGGTAATCACGTGTACTAGATGGGACGACTCAGTTGCGCTGGTCAACACCCTTGTAGTCGCGCACGTCGTAGCCGGTGTAGATCTGGCGCGGACGGCCGATCTTGGCTTCCGGATCGACCTGCTGCTCCAGCCAATGCGCCACCCAGCCGGCGGTCCGGCCAATGGCGAACATGACGGTGAACATTTCGGTCGGAATCTTCAGCGCCTTGTAGATGATGCCGCTGTAGAAGTCGACATTGGGGTAGAGCTTGCGCTGGATGAAGTATTCGTCCTTCAGTGCAGCCTCTTCCAGCTTCATCGCCACTTCCAGCAGCGGATCGTCCACGCCCAGCTCGCCCAGCACCTTGTGGGTCATCTCGCGGATGATCTTGGCGCGCGGATCGAAGTTCTTGTAGACGCGGTGGCCGAAGCCCATCAGGCGGAAGCCGGACTCCTTGTCCTTGGCCTTGGCCACGGCGGACTCGACGTTCTTGGCATCGCCGATCTCTTTCAGCATCTTCAGCACGGGTTCGTTGGCACCGCCATGCGCGGGGCCCCACAGTGCAGTGATGCCCGCGGCAACGGACGCATACGGATTGGCGCCGGTGGAACCCACCATGCGCACCGTCGAAGTCGAGGCATTCTGCTCGTGGTCGGCATGCAGGATGAACAACAGGTCCAGCGCCTTCGCGACCACCGGGTTCATTTCCAATGGTTCGCTGGGCACTTCGAACATCATGTGCAGGAAGCGATCCACGTACTCCAGGTTGTTGCGCGGGTAGCGGATCGGCCAGCCGATCGAATAACGGTAGGCAGCCGCTGCCAGGGTGGGCATCTTGGCCAGCAGGCGGATGGCTGCAAGGCGGCGTTGTTCCGGATCGGCCAAGTCCAGCGTGTCGTGGTAGAAGGCCGAGAGCGAAGCCACCGTGCCGGCCAGCATGGCCATCGGGTGTGCGTCGTAGCGGAAACCGCCGAGAAAATTCTTCAGCGACTCGTGCATCATCGTGTGATGCGTGACTTCATGCTCGAACTTGGCGAATTCCGCCTTGGTCGGCAGTTCGCCGTTCATCAGCAGGTAGGACACTTCCAGGAAGTTGGAGTGTTGCGCCAGTTGCTCGATGGGGTAACCGCGGTACAGCAGCACGCCATTGTCACCATCGATGTAGGTGATGGCCGACTTGCAGCTGGCGGTGGCGGTGAAACCGGAATCGTAGGTGAAAAGCCCGGTTTCCTTGGTCAACCTGGAGACATCGACGCAGTCGTTGCCAAGGGTGGGCTTGAGTACTGGCAGGACGACCGATTTGTCGCCTGCATTCAGCGTGACCTGGTCAAGTTCGGACACAGTTGCGCTCCTTCATGGGGGTACGCCTGCCAGTGGCCTGGCGGCGGTGACGGGAGTCCACGGCATGAACCATGGATGACGCGGATTATCGCATACCCCTTCCGCGATCGTCCCCCGGACGCATGCCGGAACCAGACCAAAGGATGATCCGTTCCATAAACGAAAACAGCCGCATCGATGATGCGGCTGTTGCCGTAATTGCGCGGGAACCGCAGGATTACTTCTGCTGGTAGCGGCGCTGGAACTTGTCGATGCGGCCACCCGTGTCCATGACCTTGTGCTGGCCGGTATAGAACGGATGCGACGACGACGAGATTTCCACCTTGATCAGCGGATATTCGTTGCCGTCTTCCCACTTCACCGTCTCCTTGCTGGCGAGGGTGGAACGGGTCAGGATCTTGAAATCGGAAGTGACGTCCTGGAAAACGACTTCGCGGTAATTGGGATGGATGTCGGCCTTCATGGGCGTGTACCGTGTATCTGGGATAGACAAGAGCGGCATTTTAGCCCGCTTTTGCCGGGCGGCGCAAGTCCGCCTCAACCCGCGGCCAGCGCCCCCCGCACCCTGGCCCCGAACCGCGCCGGATCGTAGGCCATCAGGATCCTGGCATTGTCCGGCCGGCCTTCCTGGCGGTTCCAGTCCACCACGGTGACCCCGCGGGCATGCCCGGCGGACAATTCCACCGCCAGCGGGCGCGATTGGACATCCAGCGCCGACTCCGGCTCCAGTACATGGGCCATGGCCAGCGCATCGGCCACGAACCAGAGGTCGCCCCGGCGATCGGCCGACCATTTCCGGGTCTGCAACGAAATCCGGTCGTAGAACCGCGCCCGTGGCGAATCGGCCTGCAACCAGCCCTCGATCTCGGCATGGTGGATGCCATGCGCCAGCACCGCTTCCCAGTCGACCAGATCGAATTCCGGGAACGCGGAAAGCACGATCTGGGCTGCTTCGGGGTCGAAATAGATGTTGAACTCCGCCGCCGGGGTGATGTTGCCGTGCGCAGTGACGGCGCCGCCCATCACCACGAAACGGCGGACGCGCTGCGGCAAGGTCGGGTCCAGCTTGAGTGCAAGCGCGATGTTGGTCAGCGGTCCGAGCGCCACCAGCAGCAACTCGCCGGCATGGGCATGCGACAAGCGCAGGATGGCTTGGGCGGCATGCTCGGCTTCGGCCCGGCGCAGCGGCGCGTCGTATCCGGTATCGCCCAGGCCATCACGACCATGCACATAGGCGGCATCGGGGGCCGCGTGCAGCAACGGACCGGCACAACCGGCAAACACCGGGATATCGTCGCGACCCGCCACCTCGCACAACTTCAGCGCATTGCGCACCGTGTGCTCCAGGCCCACGTTGCCGGCGGCGATGGTGAGACCCACGATGTCGTGCGCGGGATCATCGAAGGCCATCAACAGGGCCAGTGCGTCATCCACGCCCGGGTCGGTATCTATCAGCAGCGGAATCTTGTTCGTCATGGTGCCTGCCACGTCATGCGGCCCGCGAGTCTGGCACCGTCCGCGGGCAAGGGGAAGCCGCGACTCCAAAGACCCGCGAGTTATGCCGCCACGTAGCGCACCGCACTGCCTATCCAGCGCGCGACGATGCGGTCGGCAATGTCAGGCGCATCGGCCAGCAAATGGTCGGCCAATCGGCCCACTTGCGGCATCAATGCCGCGTCACGGGCCAGGTCGGCAATGCGGAAGGCGGCCAGCCCGGTCTGGCGGGTACCAAGCAGTTCGCCCGGCCCACGCAGTTCCAGGTCCTTTTCCGCAATGACGAAGCCATCATTGGTCTGTCGCATGGTTTCCAGCCGTTGCCGCGCCATCGCCGAAAGTGGCGACTGGTACAGCAGCACGCAGTTCGATTCGGCGCTGCCGCGGCCCACGCGCCCACGCAATTGGTGCAATTGGGCAAGCCCCAGGCGCTCGGCATTCTCCACGATCATCAAGGAGGCATTGGGCACGTCCACGCCCACTTCGATCACGGTAGTGGCCACCAGCAGGTCCACTTCGCCCTGCTTGAACGCGCGCATGGTGGCCTGCTTCTCCGCCGCCTTCATGCGGCCATGCACCAGCGCCACGCGCAAGCCAGCCAACTGCTTCGACAGGGACTCGAACGTACCTTGCGCCGCCTGCGCCACCACTTCATCGCTGTCATCGATCAAGGTGCACACCCAGTACGCCTGCCGGCCTTCGGCGCAGGCTGAACGGATGCGCTCCACCAGTTCGGGCCGGCGCTCGGCACTTAAAGCCACGGTCTTGACCGGCGTGCGGCCGGGCGGAAGTTCGTCGATGGCAGATACGTCCAGATCCGCGTAGGCCGCCATGGCAAGGGTCCGCGGAATGGGCGTGGCCGTCATCACCAACTGATGCGGCACCCCGGTTCCGGCGGCGCCTTTGTCACGCAAGGCCAAGCGCTGGTGCACACCGAAACGATGCTGCTCGTCGATGATCGCCAGTGCCAGGTCATGGAACACCACGGCGTCCTGCATCAGCGCGTGCGTGCCCACCACCATCTGCGCTTCCCCCGACGCCACGTCGGCCAGCACCCGGGCACGCGCCTTGCCGGTTACCTTGCCGGCCAGCCAGGCCACGCGCACGCCCAATGGCTCCAGCCAGCCGCGCAGATTGGCCATGTGTTGTTCGGCCAGCAATTCGGTCGGCGCCGCCAAGGCGGCCTGCTTGCCGGTATCCACGGCCAGCAGGGCAGCCAATGCGGCCACCACGGTCTTGCCGCTGCCCACGTCACCCTGCACCAGCCGCATCATCGGCGAGGTCCGTGCCAGGTCCGCGCGGATCTGTGCGAAGACGCGATCCTGCGCGCCGGTCAATTCGAACGGCAATGCCTGCCGCAACTGTTCCGCCAACGCGCCCTTGCCCGGCAGCGAAGGGGCCCGGTAGCGCTCGAGCGCAATGCGCTGCCGCCGCAGGCTGAGGTGGTGCGCCAGCAGTTCCTCCAATGCAAGCCGCTGTTGCGCGGGATGCCTTCCCGCTGCCAAGGCGGCGAGGTTGGCGTCACGCGGGGGACGATGCATGGTCATCAACGCTTCGCGCAACGGAGGCAACGCCAAGCCATCCAGCAACCCTTGCGGCAGCAATTCCAGCGCCGTGTTGTCGGGCAACCGGTCCAGCGCCTGGCCGATCAGCCTGCGCAAAGTGACCGGGCCGACACCCTCCACCGCGGGATAGACCGGATCAAGGTCTTCGCCCAACGCCACATCCTCGGCATCCTCCAATATCCGGTAGCTGGGATGGACGATTTCCAGCCCAAGCTGGCCGGGCCGCGGCGTGCCGTAACAACGCACGCGCACCCCGGGCTTGAACTGCGCTGCCTGCGCGGCACGGAAGTGGAAGAAGCGCAGCACCAGCGTGGCTTGCGAATCATCGCCAATCGCCACCCGCAACACCGGGCGGTAACGGAAACCCCGCTCCACCGCTTCCACACGCCCCTCGACCTGCACCGGCACACCGGCCTGCAGTCCACGGATGGAAGCAATGCGGGTCCTGTCTTCGTAACGTAGCGGCAAATGCAGCCAGAGATCCTGCAGCGTCAGCAGGCCACGCGCGGCCAGTTTTTCGGCCACGCGCGGCCCTACCCCTGGCAATGCGGCCAGCGCGGTTTCTCCAACCGCGGCAAGGACAGGCGCGGGACGGGCGGCACGCGCCACGGCAGGATCAGTCGATTACCAGCACCGCATCCACTTCGAACGCGGCGGCCTTGGGCAGCGCGGAGACCTGGATGGTGGAGCGTGCCGGGAACGGCGCGCTGAAGTATTCCTGCATCACCGTGTTGACCGAAGCGAATTCGCTCAGGTCGGTCAGGTACAGGCCCAGCCGCACGACCTTGTCCAACGAGCCGCCTGCGGCTTCGCAGACGGCCTTCAGATTGTCGAACGCACGCCGTGCCTGGGTGGCGACATCGCCTTCCACCAGATTGCCGGTAGCCGGATCCAGCGGGATCTGTCCGGACAGGTACACCGTGTTGCCGGCGCGCACGGCCTGCGAATACGGGCCAATGGCGGCGGGAGCTTGGTCGGTGTGGATGATCTGGCGGGTCATGGCGGTTCCTGTTGTGGACATCCGCCAATTCTAGCCCGCTCCCGTGGCAGTGGCTTGTGCAGCCGCAGCCCGGACACATCGGTTTGCCGCTGCAGCGCATGACCAAGACGGCACTGCGGGGCAAGCAGCCGCATCATGGATCACGCTACAGGCCCGGCGGCAAGGTGACTTCGAAGCGGGCGCCTCCGAGTTCCTCGGAGCGGCTTACCTGCAATTCGCCGCGATAACCACGCACCAGGTCCTGCACGATCGACAGGCCGATGCCATGGCCTTGCACGCGCTCATCACCACGCACACCGCGCTGCAGGATGCGAGCCACGTCGTCGGCTTCAATGCCAGGGCCATCATCTTCCACGGCAAGCAACAATCCGGCGCGACGACTTGCGGCTACGGAACCCGGCCGCACCGTCAGCAGCACACGGGAATTTGCCCACTTGAATCCATTTTCCAGCAGGTTCCCCAGCAACTCCTGCAGGTCACCCGGTTCACCATAGAAACGTGCCGCGGGATCGATCTCGAATTCGCATAACACGCCCTTGTTCGCGTACACCTTTTCCAGGCCACGCACGATTTCCTCGGCACTGGGCTCGATCAGTACCGGTGCGGAGAACAGCTTGTGCCCGCTGGAAGCCGCGCGTGCAAGTTGGTACGAGACCAGGTCGTTCATGCGCTTGAGTTGCACGTCCAGCTCGTCCCGCAAGGCATTGGCATGCACGCCACTGTCCAATTGCGTGCGCAATACCGCCAGTGGCGTCTTCAAACTGTGCGCAAGGTCGGCCAAGGTATTCCGCTGCCGCTCCAGGTTCTCGCGCTCGCTTTCAATGAAGCCGTTGATGCTATCGGTCAACGGCGCCAACTCGCGTGGATGCTGCTCGCTCATGCGCAGTGCTTCGCCGCGCTGCACCCGGCTGAGTTCCGCGATCACGTCCTGCAAGGGGCGCAGGCTCCAGCGCAGCACCAGCATCTGCAACAGCAGCAGCAGCACGCCCGCACCACCCAGGTAAACCCACAAGGCGCCACGGAAGATCCGTATCTGCGCATCCAGTTGCTCGGCGTCCTCCATCACGTACAACGTGTAGGGGAACTCCATGCGCCCGCTCTGTGCGGTTCCCACATAACCCAGGCCGTAGCGATAGACGCTGCCTTCACGACCGCTGATATGGGTCATGGGCAACGGACCTTCAAAGATCGATCGCAGTGGCTCCAGCATGGGGCCATCCGGCAATTCCGGTCCCAGTGTGGAATCGCTGCTCCATTGCCCGTCAGGCATCAGGATCTCGACATACAGCCCGCTACCCGGGCGATTGAAGCGCGGATCAGGCAGGGATTCGGGCGGAATCAGGCTGCCATCCCGTGCGAAATCCAGCCGGCCCGCAAAGGCCAGCGCATAGCTGCTCAGGCGCTGGCGCAGGTTTTCCTCGGCCGCCGCCGCGAAGGCACGGTCCAGCGCGTAACCTGCCAATGCAAGGAAGGCGACCAGACCCACGCTGGCCGCCAGCAATTGGCGCGCACGCAACGAACGTGGGCGCCATTGGCCGAACCTGCCGCCTCCGGCAGCGCCCGAAGGCTCGCCGTCGGCAAGCGGCGGCGACATCAGTTCTCGTTACTGCGGGGGATGGCGAAACGATAGCCGCGGCCACGCACGGTCTCGATGGGCTTGAGCGAGCCATCGGGATCCAGCTTCTTGCGCAGGCGGCCAATGAACACTTCCAGCACGTTGGAATCGCGGTCGAAGTCCTGCTGGTAGATATGCTCGGTCAGGTCGGCCTTGGAGACCAGTTCACCGGCATGCATCATCAGGTACTCGAGCACCTTGTACTCGTAGCTGGTCAGGTCCACGTTGCTGCCGCTGACACTGACGGTTTGCGCCGCCAGGTCCAGCGCAACGGGGCCGCATTCCAGCGTGGGCTTGCTCCAGCCGGCGGCACGCCGGACCAGCGCATTGACTCGCGCCAGCAGCTCTTCCACGTGGAAAGGCTTCACCAGGTAATCGTCGGCACCCTGCTTCAGGCCCTCCACCTTGTCCTGCCAACTGGAACGCGCGGTGAGGATGAGGATGGGGAATTTCTTGCCTTCGTCACGGAGGGCCTTGATCAACTCCATGCCGGACATCTTGGGAAGACCCAGGTCGATGATCCCGACATCGAACGGCACCTCGCGGCCCATGTACAGGCCTTCTTCGCCATCCTGTGCAGCATCGACCGCAAAACCTTCGCGCTTCAGGCGCGCGGCCAGGGTTTCACGAAGAGGGGCTTCGTCTTCAACCAACAAGATACGCATGTGCTCTCCTTGAGACTGTCACGGCCTGTTCGCAGGCCGTACCGTGATTGAATTCTACGCAGGTACTACCAGGAAGCGGGATCGCCGCTTGCAGGTGGCGGGGTCGGCATGTCACGGCGCGGCCTGGCTGGGCCTTCACGACGTGCCGCCCCAGGATCATCCATGTAGCGGACACGTCCGCGGTCATCCACGTATTTGACCCGGTTGATGTTGCGTCCTTCGAATTGCACCCGCTCTGCACTGAGCACCTGGCCACCGGTGGAGCGCTGGACGCGGCGCACGGCATCGGAAAGTGAATTGTGGCTTTCACTCCGCGACGGCATCTGCTGGCGCGGTGGCTCCATCGTCTGGGGAGCAGCAGGAGATTGGCGATCAGCATCCTGCGCCCACGCGCCTGCGCTTGCAGTCAGCAAGACCAGCATCAGGAGGAATGAAAGGCGCAAAGCGCAACGGAAGCGAGGCATAACGGAATCGTAACGGATTTAAGGGCTTGTAAATGAACGGCGCCCCCTACGGGTGGCACCGACCGTCTTTCGGCGCCCATGGTTGGTTCGATGCGGTGAATCCGATCTGAACTTATCCACAGCCCGGCGCATGTCGTTCAGCCATTGGACGTCAATACACCTCGGCCACGCAGCATCGCAACGATCCACCTGCGGCCTCCACAGCGTCCAGTGCTACCCCCCTGACCACGAAACCGGCCGCATTCAGACGATCCCGGGTCTGACCGGACAAGGCGTTTTCGGCGGCAGCACTCATCCACACGCTGCGGTCCGACAGCGTAATGGCATTGGCCACGAAGGCCATGTGTTCGGCCTGCGAAAGGCGGATGGCATGGGGGGCATAAAGCGCCTCCAATGTCCGGCATGCCGCTTCATCCGCGAAGCCCGAGGGCGACAACAGTGCTGCACGGCCCGCCAGCACGGCGAGCACCACATTGGTGTGGTATTCGCCCGGCGCCAGATCGAACACGAAGGTCGCGCGCAGGCCAAAGGCTTCGTGCATCAAGGCAGCCCCCTGCTCATCGCAGCGCTCGGACAGCCCGCAGAAGCCCAAACCACGTGCGCGGTCGATCACCAGCGAACCGGTCAATTCGCAGGGATGCAGTTGTCCGGACAGATCCGTTTCCCGGTATCCCAGCACCTCGCTGAAAAATCCACGGATATCCGTGCGTTCCGCTTCCAACTGGCGCACGGGATGGCGCATGCGCCCCACGATCAGTCGGCCCGGAGCAGTTGCGAAGACATTGTTCGGAAACACTGCATCCGGCGTTTCCGCATCCCCGGCAAAGCAGAACACCGGCAGCTCGGTGGACAGCGCGCGCTGCAGCTCGTGATGCTGCGACAACGCCGAAACTGCATCGAACAAGGCGGCATCCGCCATGTAGCGATTGTCGGCAGCCGATTGCGCCGCACGGGCAAAGCCATCCGGTGATACCAGGAATGCCGCTTTCGCCGTGGCTGGTCCGAAGTCGGGTTTGCATTGCCGTGCAAACGAGAGGAAAGCCTTTCCGTCACGGGTCAACATGTCAGGCCGCCGGTCGCAGGGAAGAAGAAGTTGCCGCCATCGCCGCTTCAAGCAAGTCCCAACCAGCCCCGGGCTTGTGTGCGCCCTCGCTGAGCACCTGCCGGAACATGCGTCCGCCTGGCTGCCCATGGAACAGGCCAAGGACATGCCGGGTGAGATGCTTGAGCGAAACGCCTTCCGCCAGTTTCGCTTCGACGTACGGGCGCCACGCGCGCAGAAGATCGATGCGCGAACGGATTTCGCTGCCGGACAAGGCTGCATCAATCCGGTGCAGCAGATAGGGATCGTGATACGCGGCACGTCCCAGCATCACGCCATCGCAGGCATCCAGGTGCCGCAACGCATCTTCCTGCGTCGCGATTCCGCCATTGAGCAGGATGGTCAATGGCGGGCATTCACGCTTGAGCCGGTAGGCCCAGTCATAGCGCAAGGGGGGGACTTCGCGATTCTCTTTCGGTGAAAGTCCCTGCAACCACGCATTGCGTGCATGCACGATGAAGGTTTCGCATCCCGCGCGCGCCACGCTATCGATGAACTCGCGGAACACGCTGTAATCGTTCTGTTCGTCTACGCCCAGGCGGCACTTCACCGTCACCGGCACACGATGTCCCTCCGTTGCCACCGCTGCGATCATCGCGGATACGCATTCGGCCACCAGCGCTGGTTCCTTCATCAGACATGCACCGAAACGCCCGGCCTGGACGCGATCGGAGGGACACCCCACGTTGAGGTTGATTTCGTCATAGCCCCACTCCACCGCAATCAGCGCCGCCTTTGCCAGCACTTCCGGCTCGCTGCCACCCAGTTGCAAGGCCAGCGGATGTTCAACGGGGTCGTAGCCAAGCAGCCTTTGCCGGTCGCCCAGCACCACGGCGTTGGCGTGCACCATCTCCGTATACAGACGCGCATGCGGCGCCAACAGGCGATGGAAAACCCGGCAATGCGTATCGGTCCAATCCATCATCGGTGCGACGGACAGACGTACGGAGGCCTCGTAGCGCGATTCTTCGCATACGCCCAATGGGCTTGCCGTAACTTCATTTCCTTCGGTTGCGCTCATATGGACATGCTTCAAAGGTTCTTGCGGGCTGCGATCAGGATGTTGCCGAACAGCAGCCCGGCCACCAGTGCCATCACGATGGTCACCACCGCCAGCATGGCCGCCTGTCCTGCATCCACATCCTGCCGCTGCACGAAATCCATCAAACCACGCAAGCTGGCACTGCCCGGCACCAGCATGATGATGCCGGGCACACGGATGATCGCACCAGGACGATTGAATATCCGCGCAAAGGCATTACCGCCCGCGGTCACGATCAGCGCGGACAGGAAAATGCCTACCGAACTGCCCCATGCCAGCCCGGCATAGCGTGAAATCAGATAACCGGTAACCGCTGCCAACATCACCCACGGATAATCGCGCCGATGCGCCTTGAACAGCACGGCGAACGCATACGCGGCCAGCAGCAAAGCACCCCACTCGACCCAATCCGGTTGCAGGCGCCGCATGCGCACTGCTGGCTCCAAGCCCATCAGGTCGGCGAGTATCACCGCGATCATGCTGCCCACGGTCAATTTGAAGATGGTGGTGACGGCCCCGGCAAAACGCGCCGTGCCGGACACCAGGTGCTGACTGGTCAGCTCATTGACCGCATTGGTCAACGTCATACCGGGCAGCAGTACGATGAGCGAGGCAATGATGACGGTGTTGAGGTTCAGCGGCGCCACGAAGGTCGCCACCAGGATGGCAACCATGCCGGCCACCAGCGCGGCCACCGCGTCACTGGCTTCCTTGAACTTTGGCCGCCGGTCAATCCAGTGGGTCAGCACGCCGATAGTCAGGCCGATCAATCCTGCCGTGGCAATGTCCAGCCATGGCAAGCGCCACAACGCCGCGACCGACGCAGATGCCAAGCCGAAGGCCACCACCTGCATCGCCTCCCAGCGCAGGCTGACCTTCCGGTCCAACGCCCGCAGGGCCGTATGACCTTCGGCAATGCTCATTCGTCCGGCCACCACAGCCTCGGCGATGCCATCCGCCTCACTCAGCTTGTACAGATCGTTCTCACCCGGGGCCAGACGGATGACTCGCGTGGTATCGCTGGCACCCAGGGGCTTGCTGGGATCACTGAAACTGAGGATCAGCCCGGTCGGGTTGGACCAGGGTTCGCAATCCACCCCCAGCCTGCCCGACAAGCCCACCAAGGTAGCTTCCAGGCGCTGCGCCGTGGTTCCGTAACTGTGCAGGCGCGCAGCCAGTTCACAGATGAACGATATTCTCTGTGCATACGTGGCAATGGCGGGCGCTTGTGACATCCGCATAGTATGGCGTGACTAGTGCGACAGATGAACGAACCCGGGTGACCTTGCTTAGACTCCACTCACATGGACCATGCATCCTGTCCACTCACTTCCCCGCATGCTTTGCCACTGATACCCCCATGACCGCCTCCCCCACCCCGCCCGCCCTCAGGATCGACGACGCCAACCCGTCGCGATTGCAGCTGGCCGGCGACTGGGTATTGGCCAATGCGCTGGATGTCGCACGGCAACTGCGGGAAACCCCTGACGACATCCAGCATATCGATGCCACCGGCATCACCCGTATCGACTCGGCCGGCGTGCTGCAATTGCTGCGCTTTGCCAAGCGCCGCGACCTGTCGCCAGCGGATATCGAATTCCGGCCGGATCATCGCGCCCTGGCCCAGACGATCGAAGACGTGGTGGACGAACGCCCGCCCCCCAAGCGCGACTACGGTGTCTTCGCCGCGTTGGCACGCCTGGGCAAGCGCGTGCACGAAGACAGCAAGGAACTCCTGCTGCTGCTCGGTTTCACCGGCGAAAGCCTGGTCAAGATGGGCCGCATGTTGCGCGAACCCCGCCGCTTCCGCCTGACCGCCACGGTCTCGCACATGGAACAGGTGGGCCTGGATGCCGTGCCGCTGGTCGCACTGCTTTCGTACCTGGTTGGCGCGGTGATCGCCTTCCTGGGTTCCACCATCCTGCGTGACTTCGGTGCGGAAATCTTCGTGGTGGAACTGGTCAGCATCGCGTTCCTGCGCGAGTTCGCGGTCCTGCTGACCGCCATCGTGCTGGCCGGACGCACCGCCAGCGCCTTCACTGCGCAGATCGGTGCGATGAAAAGCCGCGAGGAGATCGATGCCATCCGTACCCTCGGCATGGATCCCATCGACCTGTTGGTGATCCCCCGCCTCTTCGCCCTGCTGCTGATGCTGCCGCTGCTGACCTTCATCGCGATGATTGCCGGACTGGCCGGCGGCATCACCGTGGGCGCCTTCGACCTGGGCATCCCCCCGCAGATGTACATCGCACGCATGCACGACACCATGGATGTCACCCACTTCCTCGTGGGTATGTCCAAGGCGCCGGTGTTCGCGCTGGTGATTGGCCTGATCGGTTGCCTGGAAGGCCTGCAGGTGGAAGGCACGGCGCAATCGGTGGGCGAGCGCACCACCTCCAGCGTGGTGCAGACCATCTCGCTGGTCATCATCATCGACGCCCTGGCGGCGTTGTGGTTCATGCACATGGGCTGGTGACGCATGGACCCAAACCCCGATACCCCCATCATCTCCATCCGCGGACTGGTCAACCGGTTCGGCGACCAGACCGTGCACGACGGCCTGGACCTGGATGTGCGCCGCGGCGAAATCCTCGGCGTGGTCGGCGGTTCCGGCACCGGCAAGTCCGTGCTGATGCGATCCATCCTTGGCCTGCGCAAACCCGATGCCGGCAGCATCACGGTACTGGGTGCCGATGCACGCTCCGACGATGCGGAAGCCAGGCAGCACATCGAGCGCAATACCGGGGTCCTGTTCCAGGATGGCGCCCTGTTTTCGTCCTTGACGGTCGGCGAAAACGTGCAGGTCCCGCTGAAGGAGCACCACCCGGAATTGCCGGAGAGCTGGCGATACGAATTGGCGCTGCTCAAGGTCAAGCTCGCCGGGCTGCCCGCCGATGCCATCAACAAACTGCCTTCCCAGCTTTCCGGGGGCATGCGCAAGCGTGCCGGGCTGGCACGCGCACTGGCCCTGGATCCTCCCTTGCTGTTCCTGGACGAGCCCACCGCCGGGCTGGATCCGATTGGCGCGGCCGCCTTCGACCACCTGATCAGGACCTTGCAGGAAGCCCTGGGGCTTACCGTGTTCCTCATCACCCATGATCTGGACACGCTGTACGCTATCTGCGACCGGGTCGCGGTCATTGCCGACCAGCGCGTGATCGCCAACGCCCCATTGGCCGACGTGGAGCGGCTTGACCATCCCTGGATACGGGATTATTTCCACGGCCCCCGTGCTCGCGCCGCGCGCGATGCATCCACTTCGGCACACAAGGCATTCTGAGACATGGAAACCAAAGCCAATTACGTGCTCATCGGCGCCTTCACCCTGTTGGTGGCGATTTTCCTGCTGCTTTTCGGTCTGTGGGCGGCGAAGTACTCCTCGGAACGGACGTGGCAGGAGTACGAGGTCGTTTTCAACGAAGCGGTCACCGGCCTGAGCGTGGGCAGCCCTGTCCAGTACAACGGCATCTCGGTAGGCTCAATCACCGACCTGTCGCTCGCGCCCGATGATCCACGTCAGGTACTGGCCCGCATCCGCGTGGATTCCAAAACGCCCATCAAGACGGACACACGCGCCAAACTGGCCATGACCAGCCTGACCGGCCCGACCATCATCCAGCTCAGTGGCGGCACCCCGCAGTCCCCCGCACTGGACACCGTGGACCAGCGGCAGATCCCGATCATCCAGACCACGCCGTCTGCGCTGCAGAACATCGCCGACACTTCCAGCCGTATCGTGGACCGGTTGGACAAGTTGCTGGATTCACGCAACGTGGAGAGCATTGGCGGCACCTTGCAGAACCTGGAGGCGCTGAGCGCCGCACTGGCGGACGAAAAGGAAGGCTTGCCGGCCCTCATCACCAGCGCACGCGACAGCGTGCAACGGCTCGAGGCCACGCTGGATACCACCAACGCCACCATCGCCCGTATCGACCAGGGCGTGGTGGAGCAGCTGCCGCCGTTGCTCGAGAAGCTCGACACCACCCTGGTCAAGCTGAATTCCGCTGCGGGCAACGCCGATGCCATGCTGGGCGAGAACCGCGCGGCCATCAATTCCTTCACCAATGATGGCCTGGCCCAGCTCGGCCCCACCCTGGCCGAGCTTCGCAGCCTGATCCGCGACCTGCGACGCATGACCGACCGCCTCGACAGCGGCGCCGGACGTTACCTGACCGGCCGCGGCGCTCCCAAGGAGTACGAACCGGAATGAAAGCACTCCGCATCCTCGCCCTGCTTCCGTTGCTCGCCCTCTCGGCGTGCATTTCCATCGGCAACCAGCAACGTGATCCGATCACCACCTTTGCACCGGACATACGCGCTGCCACCGACCCGGGCTGGCCGCAGGCCAACTGGGCCTTGGTAATCGCCAAACCTTCGGCAACACGCAGCCTGGACAGCGCGCGGATCGCGGTCCGCCCGATCCCAAATGAGTTGCAGGTCTACCGTGGCGCCGTCTGGGCGCAGCCCGCACCAGACATGCTGCAGGCTGCAGTGCTGCGCACGCTGGAAGACTCCGGCCGCATCGCCGCCGTTGCCCGCACCGATGCCGGGATCCGCTCGGACTACCGGTTGCTCATGGACATCCGCCGGTTTGAATCGGATTACGCCGGACAGGCATTGCCGTCTGCCGTGATCGAGGTCAACGCCCTGCTGCTATCCACCGCGGACCAGCGCGTGGTCGCTTCGCGTACCTTTACCCGGCAGCAACCTGCCAGCAGCACGACTGTTGCCGATGTCGTCACCGCCTTCGAACAAGGACTTGCGGTGGTAGTGCATGACATTGCCGGCTGGACCCTGGCACAGGGCCAGGCCGACGCACAGCGGAGCCGCTGATTTTTCCACCCGTCATCACGCACTGGCCTGAATCCATCGGAATGTCAGGTTGATTCGTTCGCCAACGGGTCTGGCCGTTCGTGGCAGGCAATGCAGCCACTCATGCTGGGTTCGCCCCGCCATCAGCAGCAAGCTCCCATGCGTCAACACAAGGTGCCGCCGCTCGTCCAAGCCATCGCGGCGTTTCAGCAGGAATCGGCGCTCCGCACCCAGGCTCACCGAAGCGATGACGGGTTCCGTGCCCAGTTCCGGCTCATCGTCGCTGTGCCACCCCATGGCATCGCGCCCATCCCGGTAGCGATTGAGCAGCACACTGTTGAAAGGCGTCCCCGATAGCCCGCGCAGTTGTTCGCACAAAGTCCGCACCTCCGGCAACCACGGCCGCGGCGCAAAGCGTACTCCCGAATAGCGATATTCGGTGCCCGCATCCCCCATCCAGCAACTCAGCCGCGGCGAATCGACCAGGCGACCGAACATCCGGATCCGATGGTTCTCCCACGGCACCTGCTGCAACAGGTGGGCGAACAGCGCATCGGCCTCCGTGGGCGCCAGCCAGTCGGCCACGAAGCGCAATTCTGCTCCCGGCAATGCGATGACATCTCCATCCGTCCCGGGCAATTCACGTACGGTCTCCATGCCCCATGCTGGCGGATTTGCCCCATCCACGGCAAACACCGAAAATACACGCAGCCACGAGCCAACCCAGGAGCCTGCAATGACCGAAATCGAACGTGATGTCATGGAGTACGACGTCGTCACGGTCGGTGCCGGCCCGGCGGGCCTGGCGTTCGCCATTCGCCTCAAGCAGCTGAACCCGGACATTTCCGTCTGCATCATCGAAAAGGCCAGCACGGTCGGCGCGCAGATCCTGTCCGGTGCAGTGATCGAACCCGCCCCATTGGATGCCCTGCTGCCCGGCTGGCGCGACACCCCGCCGCCCATCTGCGTCCCCGCTGCGGAGGA
>JBQGFJ010000303.1:0-2076 GCA_052040085.1 Pseudoxanthomonas sp. | reverse complement strand
ACCCTGTCCCGGCAAGCGCACACGCCCGTCACCGTCGAACAGTCCCGCAGACCCGCCAGCAGCACCTGCCTGATTTCGATCTGACAAGCCCCAATCATCCCCACGCTGTTGGGAAGGCGCGCCTCCCGGCTGACGGGCCCGTGTGGGACCGGAGGCAATTCCTTCACTACGCTCGCCTTGTGCGGCATTGGGTACCTGCTCATCGCCTGACACTGCAGCTGCGGCAGCCGCAGCTGCTGCCGCAGCAGCCGCAGCAGCCGCTGAGGAAGATGTTGCAGAACCGGCCGCTGCCGTCCCTGACGACGGCACGGGGCTGTCAATCTGGCGCACGGCGTGTTCGCGCCCACGCAGTTGTGGCGCCGTCACATCACGATCAGGGATACGTACGGTTTCCGGCACGGCAAGGGGGGCGGGCACCTCTCGTTGGCGAACGTCCGTGATCGGCGCGGATATCCGTGGCACGGGAGTCTGTGCATCCCTCACTTCGGCGTTGACCGCTGGCGGACGCACCACCGTGATTTCACGCTCCTGCACCGTGACCATTGGGTCCGCCATGGGTCGCTGAAGCGACTCGGGAAGCGGGCGTGTCACCGGCGGCAACACGAATTCCACGGTAGGAACCTCCGTTTCGGTCACTTGCAATATCTGCTGGGCAGGCGCCGGCTCCGGGATCTGCTGTTGTGCCACGGGCGGCAGCTCCATATCCATCGCGGGCGCAGTAGCCGGCAAGGGCGTCGGAACTGCAGGCACCTGCATGGAGGCTCCTGCGCTTGATGCTGCAGACGTTGACGCTGCCGGGGCAGCCTCCCCGTTCTCGGCAGGCGCACCACCGCCAGCATCTTCAGGAGTTCCCTGGCCAATGAACTCCAATCGGACACGGTTGCCTTCATCTCCTTCGGCTGGAGGCAGCGGCACCCAGGTGACCAAAGCCATCCACAACAGGAAAAGCACGAACAAGGCGTGGATCAGGAAACTGGTGATGCCCGCAAACCAGCGCATGCCACGCTGCTCGCGCGGGGGTGGCTCCCAGCCCTGATAAAACAAGGAGCGGAAGGCACTCAGCGTACCCATGGCCACCGGGACACCGGATGCCGCCGGTGCCGGGCGCCGCGCCATCGCCTCGATCCACTCCGAGGGACGTGCCGTGCCAGCTCCCGGCTTCTCGCGCATGGCCTGCGCACGCAGCCACAGGCTCCAGCCATATGGCATGCCGGTCTTGCGATCCAACAGTACCGAGACGGGCCGCTCCAGCAATATCTGGACGATGTCGGAGGCCGTCTTCACCGTAGCGGGAAGGGATCAGGCAACTCGACCACGGGGGATGTAAGGCGCATCCCCGGTGTCGTGATCGGTGACATCCCGTACTTCTGTCACACCAGGGACACGTGCCTTCAAGGTTTTCTCGATGCCCTGCTTCAAGGTGACATCGGCCATGCCGCAACCATTGCAACCACCACCAAAGCGCAACAACACCAGACCCTCGGCCGATACCTGCTCCACCGCAACACGCCCGCGATGCTGCGCAAGCTGCGGGTTGATTTCGTTTTCCACCACCCAGCGCACGCGCTCCACCAGGGAAGCGGATTCCGCAGGGACTTCACCCTTGATCTTCGGTGCGCGAATCGTGAGCTGGCTACCGGTGCCCTGGGTGACGAAGTCGATCTCCGCGCCATCCAGCCATGCCACGCTGCCGGCATCCACGTACAAGGTGAAACCATCGCAATCGATGGCCCATTCATCGCCCCGCAGATCGCGGGGCTCGGCAAATTCCAGCCGGGCATCGGCCTTTGCAGTACCGGCATCCACGGCACTCAGGCGTACCCCCATGCCCGGCACGGCTTCGCGCTCGATCAATTTGCGGAAATGGGACTGTGCACTGTCGGATATCTGGATCATGGAGGTATTCTAGCCATCTACGCATCATTCACTCACACGTGGCATCTTGCACCAGGGTGATGCGTTCAGTCTGCCGCAAGAGGAGTTCCCATGTCCGATCTCATCCCCCTTGTCCAGGCCCATTGCCTGCCACTCAGGGGCAGCCAGCACCGGCTCACCCAGGCCCGCATTACCGAGCTG
>JBQGFJ010000302.1:0-8302 GCA_052040085.1 Pseudoxanthomonas sp. | reverse complement strand
ATGGTCATGACCGCGTCAGCAATCTCCAATCCACCAGGCGGGCTTTGAAAGGTGGGGGCGAGCGAGTGCCGCTGCCGTCACGCAGCTTTCCACGACCCTGATCTTCAATATCCACTACAAGCGATGTGATATATCCACAGCCAGATCCCGCCGGAAGCGTTGACCCTTACTCACAGATTCGCAGACCAACTCGGGGCGTTCGATGCTGATGCCGCGGAAGCCGTCATGGCTGTGATCAGTAGCTATCGAATGCTCTCCGGCCGTCTTCCTCCGGATGACATGGCTTGGGCCCCGACCAGAATCCAATCGGACGCACACCGTTCCACGGTGGCTACTGTCAGACTTACGATCGAGGCGATTCGCCGTGCGCGCGCCGGACTGCGAGTCTTCCAGCCGGCGCTGCCGGAGGACTTCTAGAACGACGACGCAATCGCCGACCTTGTGGTGTGTGTAAGTGGTGTTCCACTGGTCAAGTTCATGGCAAAGACAACGTTGCCGCCCATGGGGCGGTTTTCTTTTGGAATCTTTGGTCATGAGAAAAGCGTACGAGGACAAGAGTGTCGCATGCGCGTGCGTGTGATGAGTCAGTTCCACTGATGATGCGCAAGCGGTGTGTGCATCGAGTCGATGCAGATCATGACGGCAACGACGACTGCTCTGAATGCTCTCCCATGCATGCAGGAACAGAAGTTCGGTTTGTCCATTTGGTGGCGAATACAGGAAGCAAATTCACCAAAGTTGATGCCTTGATCATTGATCAAGAGTTTGAGTTTGTTTTTCAAAGTGTTGCTAGTGCAACGAAAAAATAGCCATGAATTGATGCCGTAGAGGTTGTCTCGTGATGTCGTTCTTGCGAACATCGCTGACGATTATTTGTGCCGAGCGAATGGGAATTCGACCGTCGGCCACGCAAGGTGCTGGGATGCATCGCGCCTCTTGGAATCTCCGTCCAAGCACACGAAATCCGTGTTGCGAATCAGGGTGTGGCCTTCTCTAGGCTGAAATGAAACCGTCCATTCAATCAAGGTGCCGTGAATGAAATCCGTGGCTACTGGCAACGAAATGTTTCTTTCTGATTTGGAATATCTTGTCCGGGAAATGGAGAAGAGCTTTACCCAGACCAATCATGCCTACAGGAAGTTTGGCGTGGACATGGGTGCTCAAGCCAGGGTGCTTGCAGACAAAATTGCTGCTGCTGAGCAGGTTTATCAGGCGCATGAATTCTATGATCTGTTGCAGGAGTACATATTCACTCCTGGTGTGCAAAAGGCTGGCAGCAGGTCCTGGTACTCGATGACAAGCAATGTCGATACCTTGTCGAAAGATTTTTATCTTGAATTCTTCCTTCGTACGTCCAAAGGCGAGGAAGGAAGCTATGACGAATACATCCACAAGATTTTGAACAGGCCAGCTGCGGTCAAGTTCTACACGGGAAAGGATGCGACAGGGGATTACAGGGAAGAAGTCCTGGAGCTGGCTCGATTGAATAGTCCGCTACTCAGCAAAAAGACCGAGCAGGGGAAGCTTCCGGTCGTCACGACCGATATTCCGCTGGAAGGGAAGGTCGCCAGGTTGAAGGTGGACGCGATGGGTCCGAACATGCTCTATGACCCGGATTTTTATTCGGCGCTGGAAGATCGGATATTCGATTTTTACAACGAGATAGCCGGTTTCCAGCACCTCGTGTTCGACGTCAGGGGCAACCCGGGTGGATTCACGCCTTTCGTGGAGCGGATGCTGGTGGGGCCTCATGTGAGCGAGCCCGTGGAACTGTCTGGTTTCGTCTTCTTTCCCGGTGATGCGGCTGGCGAGCATGTCAGGCATTGCACTGACACCTTCTACACCGACGATAGATATCCGCGCATGGATCTCGGGGAGATGGTTGGCAAGGGCATGTTGCCGGATCTGGACCCGGGCGATGCAAAGATGCTGGGTTCCGGCGCTTATAACCACTGGATGACGTTCTCCCCCACGGAGAGGAGAAGTCCCTTCAAGGGCCAGATCTGGATATTGATAGACGGAGGCACGGGTTCTGCCTCGGAGGTGTTTTCAATACTGGCCCGGCAGGCAGGAATTGCACGGATCGTGGGTGTTCAATCCCAGGGGAACTACTCGAAATCCAGGGGGCAGGGTTCCCTGTTTTTCATCGGGTTGCCGAATACGGGCATCGTCGTCACGTGGGATCCGGTCTACTTTACGGACGCGCGAGGCCGGCATGCCCACGAGTATCACGTGATCCCGGACCATTTCAATCGCCCGGGAATGGATGCGCTGGAGACCATGCTCGCGATTGTCGAGGAGGAGGCCAGTTGAGCCGGAGTTCATTCCCGGCGCATGTGGAGCTGTTTCCGGAGCAGGGTCGGTTGCGGGGAGTGCTTCCCGGCTCGGCAGCAATGCTTGGACAAGGATCGTGAAGGCCGTGGATCTGCGCAGGCAGGTCATACGATTGTCATTGTCTCCAAGGCACCTTTGCTTCAAGGCCCGAATTGGGGGCGCTCCCTGAATGGGAGCGCAGCTCTGTGCCTTCGGTCGCACTGCCGGCATTGACGGTGTCCGGTCCGGATTTAATATGGGCCGACCTTCGGATGGCTGGGAGATTGCGCAATGAAACGTCTATGGCTGTTGTGCGGTGCGGTGCTGGCATTGGCCTTGACCGCGTGTTCGTCTTCCGGGCCGCGGATGGGGGATGCCGAAAGACTGGCGTTCTACACCCAGCATGCCGGGGAGCCGGTTCCCAGCTTCCGTTACGGCACGGGATTGAACAGTTGGACGCCGTTGGGCGATACGGCGCTGGCGGTATGGACACGCCCGAACGAAGCTTTCCTGCTGGAACTGTTCGGTCGTTGCCCGGAGTTGCCATTTGCGCACTCGATTGCGGTTTCGCATTCGGCGGGGCGGGTCAATGCACGTTTCGATACGGTGACGCCACGGATGACGGTGACAGGTCGTGGAACGGGCATGGCTCCCATGCCATGCAGGATCCAGACCATCCGTCCGCTGGATACGCGCGCACTGAACGAGAGCAAGCGTCAGCTGCGCGAGGGTGCGGAAATGGTGGAGCGTCCGGCTGAAGCGGGTGAGCCGGCTCCGGGCGAATAACGTGGTCGCTGTGTGATTGACGCCCTGGACGGCCTCTTCGGAGGCCGTCTGCTTTTGCAGGCCGGGAAGCCGATTCCGGCTCAGCTGGATGCGGTATAGCCTGCGGGCTTTTCGCTGCCGCCATCGAACAGGAACTTCTGCAACTCCAACTCCAGGAAGGCGCGATGCTTGGGGTCGCGCGGCGAGAGTCTGTTTTCGTTGATCAGCATGGTCTGGTGTGCCAGCCAGGCAGCCCAGGCACTCTTGCCGACATGCGCGAAAATGCGTTGGCCCAGTTCGCCGGGATAGGGGACGAAATCGAGCCCTTCGGTCTCGCGCTTTTCGTATTCGCAGAAAACGGTCCTGGGCATGGTTCAGTCGCCTAGCAATTTGCGGATGGGGGCGGGCAGCCCCAGTGATGTCAGTTGGCTGCGCACTACCCAGCGCAGATCGTCATTGTCGCGCACGCGGCGGTGCAGGGCGACCCGTCGCAGTCGCAGCGGCTGAAGGTGCAGCCGGTCATGGCTGAAAGTGTGCACGATGGGCGGGAGTTCTTCGGCATCGTCGTAATCACCTTGCGCCGTGCTGGCGAACCAGTCGCGCAGGGCGGCATCGGTGTCCGCTTGCGGCAGTGTCCATAGCGAGGCCCAGATGCCGGTGGGCGGGCGGCGCTGCAACAGTATTTCGCCAGCCCGGTTCTCCAGCCACAGTGCCACGGCTTCGCGTTCGGGCAGGATCTTGCCGGGCTTCCGCGTGGGCAAGGTGTCGACCATGCCTTGGCGAAGGGCTACGCAATCCTCCTGGAGCGGACACACCACGCAAGCCGGTTTGCTGCGTGTGCAGAGCGTGGCGCCGAAGTCCATTTGCGCCTGCGTGTAATCGGCAAGCCGATTCCCGGGGACGGTAGCGACATGCATTTCCGCCATTCCCCAAAGTTGTTTCTCCACCGCTGGCAGGCCAGGCCAGCCACTGATGCCGTGGCGGCGCGCCAGCACGCGCTTGACGTTGCCATCGAGGATGGGGAAACGGTCATTCCATGCCTGCGCCAGGATCGCCCCGGCGGTGCTGCGTCCGATCCCCGGCAGTGCATGCAGGGCATCGAAGTCGCGTGGCAGGTCGCCGCCATGCTGGGTCATGCAGGCTTTGGCTGCAGCGTGCAGGTTGCGTGCCCGGGCGTAGTAGCCCAGCCCGGCCCAGTGCGCCATCACGTCGTCGGTGGAGGCTGAGGCGAGCTCGGGGAGCGTGGGGAAGCGCTCAATGAAGCGCAGGAAGTACGGGATCACCGTGGCAACCTGGGTCTGCTGCAGCATGATTTCCGAAAGCCACACCCGGTAGGCCGTGCGTGGATGCTGCCAGGGCAGGTCGTGGCGGCCGTGCCGGTCGAACCAGTCCAGCAAGCGCGTGGCGAAGGTGTCGGTGGCTGTCATGCGGATGCTCCGGCGGGAGCGGTCGCATCAGGCACTGCCGAGTGCCTCGGGCAGCAGTGCATCGATGAAGGCTTCCGGGTCGAAGACACGCAGGTCTTCCGGGCGTTCGCCAATGCCGGCGAAGCGGATGGGAATGCCGAATTCGCGCGCCAGAGCGAACACCACGCCGCCCTTTGCGGTGCCATCCAGCTTGGTGACCACCAGCCCTGTCACGCCAACGGCGGCATGGAACTGGCGCAATTGCGAAATGGCGTTCTGGCCGGTGGTGCCATCGATCACCATCAGCACTTCATGCGGCGCGGTGGGGTCAAGCTTGCCCAGCACGCGACGGATCTTGCCCAGTTCGGCCATCAGTCCCTGCTGGGTATGCAGGCGGCCGGCGGTATCGGCAATCAGTACGTCGGTGCCGCGCGCCTTGGCGGCCTGCAAGGCATCGAAAGCCACCGATGCCGGGTCGGCATCCTGGCCCTGTGCCACCACCGGTACGCCGTTGCGTTCGCCCCATGCCTGCAACTGGGCCACGGCGGCGGCGCGGAAGGTGTCGCCGGCGGCCAGCATCAGGTTGCGGCCTTCGTCCTTGAAGCGCTTGGCCAGCTTGCCGATGGTGGTGGTCTTGCCCACGCCATTGACGCCTACCGTGAGCACGACGAAGGGTTTTGCCGTGTTGTCGATGACCAGGGGAATGGAAACAGGACGCAGCAGTTCCAACAGTTCGGCACGCAGCGCGCCGAGCAGTGCCGTGCTGTCGGCGAATTCGCGCGACTTCATGCGCTTGCGCAGGGATTCGATCACCGCGGTGGTGGCCGGTACGCCCATGTCGGCGGTCAGTAGCGCGGTTTCGATTTCGTCCAGCAGGTCGTCGTCGAGCTTCGGGTTGCGGGAGAACAGGCCGCCAAAACTGCGCGCGAAGGCCGTGCCGCGCAGGCGCTCACGCCAGCCGGGTTTGCCCTCAGTGGCCGCGGGCAGGGCGTCAGCGGGTTCGGCGGTGGACTGTGGGAGGGGAGCGGCAGGTGCCGTTTCCGCGGGTGGGACCAGCTCGGACGGGGGCGGCGAATGGGTTTGCTCTGCCGCGGCGGGCGGCGTTTCGGGCTTCTTGCGTCGGAACCAGCTGACCATGGGGAGACAATCGCGGAGAATGGGCGAATGGTATCACTGGCCCCCGCAAGCTCCCGATGAAACCCGTGCGCCCCAGACCCGCGGCGGGCAAGGTCCGCATCATCGGTGGCCGCTGGCGCGGGACACGCCTGGACGTTCCCGAGCTGCCGGGCCTGCGGCCCAGCAGTGACCGGGTCCGCGAAACCCTGTTCAACTGGTTGATGCCGGCCTTGCCAGGGGCGCGCGTTCTGGATTTGTTTGCCGGCACCGGCGCATTGGGGTTGGAAGCGGTGTCGCGGGGGGCTGCCAGTGCCGTGCTGGTGGAACGTGATCCGGCCTTGGCGACGGCATTGCAGGCAACCGTGGCGAAGCTGGATGCCGCAGACAAGGTGGCGGTGGCACGGGCGGATGCGCTGGGCTGGCTGTCCGGGGTCCGCAACCAGGCATTCGACATCATCTTCCTGGATCCGCCCTTCGCGGAGGGCTTGTGGGCGCGTGCGCTGCAGGCGCTGGAGCCGGTGATGTCCGGGGAGACATGGATCTACGTCGAATCTCCACCGGAGCAGGCCCCTGTCATGCCCACTGATTGTGCGCTGCATCGCGAAGGACGCACCCGCGAGGTGCGTTTCGCCCTGTACCGGCATGTCTCCGGTACACTTCGCGACGACATCACCACGGCTGCTGCTGAATGAGTGTGGCGCGTACTCGCATCGCGGTTTACCCGGGCACGTTCGATCCGATCACCAATGGTCACATTGACCTGATCGATCGCGCGGCGCCGTTGTTCGAGCGTGTCATCGTGGGCGTGGCCGAGAGCCCGGGCAAGGGACCGGCGCTGCCATTGGCGCAGCGCGTGGAACTGGCCCGGCAGGCGTTGACCCAGCATCCTCACGTGGAAGTGCAGGGCTTCGATGGCCTGCTTGCCCATTTCGTCAAGGACGTCGGGGGTGGCGTATTGCTGCGCGGCCTGCGTGCAGTCTCGGACTTCGAATACGAATTCCAGTTGGCCAGCATGAATCGCCACCTGATTCCCGAGGTGGAGACGCTGTTCCTGACCCCGGCCGAGCAATACGGCTTCATATCGTCTTCGCTGGTGCGCGAGATTTCCCGCTTGGGAGGGAATGTCTCGGGTTTCGTGCCGCCGGCGGTGGCTGCGGCGTTGCAAGCGCAGTGGCAGAGGAAGGGGGTTTGAAACCCGATGGCATGTTCATTCACAAAACCGTTCGATGGAGGGGATTCCCTATGAAGATCACAAATCGTTTCCTGTTGGCTGCCTGCCTGGTGTTGCCGTTCGCGGCCTGCAAGAAGGAAGAGGCTGCCCCCACCGAAGTGGCACAGGCCGAACTCGTTGCACCGGCCAAGGATGACGACGCCGGCTGGCGCGGCTACCTGCAGGAAGTGGTCACCCGCAACATGGGCAAGATCAACAACACGCCGTTCCTGTACTACCTGCCGCCGGAATCCGATCCGGAGTTCGAAGACAAGTACGAGCGTTCGCTTGAGCAGGCCAAGAATGCGTTGGCACGTGGCGTGGTGGGCGGCAATCTGCTGGCCTTCGGTTCCTCCGCATCGGGCCGCATGGCCGATCTGGTCGAGGTCTCCTTCCAGGACGTGCCCGACGATACCATGAAGGGCGTGCGCATCGTCTTCATCGGCAACGCGGCCGATGGCGAGCGCGTCAAGGCCGCCGTGGAGAAGAAAGGCGTCGATTACGTTTTCGTGGAAGCCAAGTAAGGATTGCGTCCGGGCGGGATGCGTGCATTGCGCATCCCGTCGCGGCGTGGACCCCCGCCATGTCGCTCAAGATCAACGAGCTTTGCGTCAATTGTGATGTCTGCGAGCCAGCCTGTCCCAACCAGGCCATCTCGATGGGCAAGACCATCTATGTGATCGATCCCGCGCGCTGTACCGAATGCGTGGGCCACCATGACGAACCACAGTGCGTGGTGGTCTGCCCGGTGGAATGCATCGATCCCGATCCGGATTACCCGGAATCCCAACAGGAATTGCTGGCCAAACTGGGCCGGCTTCAATTGGAGACGTCGTGAGCGCCCTTCGATCCGTTGTCGTTGCCCTGCTGTTTGCATTGGTTCCCGTCGCCTCGTGGGCTGATGCGGGACACAAGCATGTTGCCGAAACCCGGCATCCGCCCGGCGCTGCCATTGCCAGCGCACATACCTTGGCGACGGAAGCCGGTTTCGAAGTGTTGCGGGCCGGTGGCAATGCCTTCGATGCAGCGGTGGCGGTGTCCGCCGCTCTGTCAGTGGTGGAACCGATCAGCTCCGGCATTGGTGGCGGCGGCTTCTTCCTGCTGCATGACGCCCACAGCGGGCAAGACGTATTCATTGATGCGCGCGAAACCGCACCGGCGGCTGCGAAGCCGGAAATGTACCTGGATGCGAACGGCGAGTTTGATCGTGACCGTGCCGAGAATGGTCCCTGGGCTGCGGGTATCCCGGGCCTGCCCGCGGCATTCGTCCACGTGGCCGCACAGCATGGCAAGTTGCCGTTGAAGACCACGTTGGCACCGGCCATTCGCTTGGCCCGCGATGGCTTCCCCGTTTACGGACGGCTGGAGCGTGGCTATCGCGCGCGGCAGGCGGTGATGGAACGTTACCCCGGGACCCGCTCGGTGTTCCTGGTTGATGGCCAGCCTCCAAAGGAGGGCGATATCCTGCGCCAGCCCGATTTGGCGTGGACCT
>JBQGFJ010000301.1:0-7988 GCA_052040085.1 Pseudoxanthomonas sp. | reverse complement strand
CGGCATCGATATCCACGCAGACCACGTCGTGGCCCACTTCCGCCAGGCATGCACCGGTGACCAATCCCACGTAACCCGTGCCGAAAATGGTGACTTTCATTCGTTTTCCTACAGCCTTGCGTCCACCGCATCGCGCGGCAGCACGTATTTCACGTCATAGACCACGCTGGACGGCTTGCCGAAGGCACGGACGCCATCGCCCCCCAGCGCACGGAACTGATCATGTCCCACGGCCACGATCACGGCGTCGTAGTCACCCGTCCGGGGCGACGCGGTCAATTCAAGGCCGTATTCGCGCCGTGCGTCCTCGGCCTTGACCCATGGATCATGCACATCCACGTGGACGCCGTAGCCCTTCAGTTCCGCGACGATGTCGACGACCCGCGTATTGCGCAGGTCCGGGCAGTTTTCCTTGAAGGCCAGGCCCAGCACCAGCACGCGTGCTTCCACCGGATTGATGCCCTTGCGCACCATCAGCTTGATGACCTGGTCGGCCACGTAGGCGCCCATGCCATCGTTGGTGCGGCGCCCGGCCAGGATCACGTCCGGATGGTGCCCCACCTGCTGCGCCTTGTGGGTCAGGTAATACGGATCCACGCCGATGCAGTGCCCACCCACCAGGCCGGGGCGGAACGGCAGGAAGTTCCATTTGGTGCCGGCGGCCTCCAGCACGTCCAGCGTATCGATGCCCAGTTTGCCGAACAGCATGGCCAGATCATTGACCAGGGCGATATTGAGGTCGCGCTGTGTGTTCTCGATGACCTTGGCTGCTTCGGCCACCTTGATACTGGGCGCCTTGTGCGTACCCGCGGTGATGATGCTTGCGTAAAGGGCATCGATGAAGTCCGCGGCTTCCGGCGTGGAGCCGGAGGTCACCTTGAGGATGTCGGCCACGCGGTGCTGGCGATCACCCGGGTTGATGCGTTCCGGGCTGTAGCCCACGCTGAAATCGCGATTGAACACCAGCCCGGATACTTGCTCCAGGATCGGCACGCAGATTTCTTCGGTACAGCCCGGGTAGACGGTGGATTCGTATACCACCACGTCACCCTTGCGCAGCACGCCTCCCACCGTACGGCTGGCCGCTTCCAGCGGCGACAGGTCCGGACGGCGCGCATCGTCGATGGGCGTGGGCACGGTGACGATGTAGACATTGCAGTCCGCGATGTCCACCGCATTGGCCGTGCAATGCAGGTATGTGCTGCCGGCCAGTTCTTCCGGGGTGACTTCGCGGGTGTCGTCATGGCCTCGGCGCAGCGCATCCACGCGTTCCGGATCGATGTCGAACCCTTTCGTCGGATACCGTTTGCCGAACTCCACCGCCAGCGGCAAGCCCACGTAGCCCAGCCCGATGATCGCTATGCGTACCGATGCCGGCAGGTCCAGAACACTCATTCCGTGGCTCCCTGGGCTTTCCATCAATCATGGCAAACCCGGCATGGGCCGCCCGCAACAGCCGGATTATAGCGACAGCATGTTGCGTTTCCGGTTATCGCCGCAGTCCGTGCCACCACGTGTAGCCCCGGCTGGCGAAACGTGCTCAGGGTCATCAAATCCAAGCGAGCCCGGATGCGGCTTTGGGCCTTATCAGGGCTACTGGATTCGGGGAGCATCAAGCGAAGTGCGTTTCGTGCGCTGTGCGCCCGAGTCCCTTTTGAGGCCAAAAGGAACCAAAAGCCCTTCGCCTGACGCTAGCCGAGCCGGCGTTGCCGGATCGGTGCCCTGTGCTTCTCGGTCGATGAGGCACGGCCCCCAAACTCGCTGCGCTCAGACAAGGGGGCCTCTACGGCCTCATCGCCCTGCGATGCTCGGCTTGCTTTAGGGCGAGGTAGATCAAAATCCGAAGCCAAAGCTGGCCGATCACGTAACAGTAGAAAAGCGGTGATGCTGATCCAGCTCAGCCAGCTTCACGGTGGTAATCAAGGAATTCGAAGGCAAGGGCATGCCGTTCATCCACGGCATGCGGGATGCACTGCACTACCTTCCATTCGCCGGTATCGAATGCAGGGAAGAACGCATCTGCGCCCATCACCTCGGTATCAACCCGTGTCAAATACATCACCGATGCCAGCGGCAACACCAAGGCATACACCTCCCCCCCCCCAATCACGCACAACTCAGTAGCACCTGCCTGCGCCGACACGGCACGCGCTTCGTGCAGCGAAGCCACCGCCTGCATGCCTTCGAACGGCACCTTGCCACTGCGCGTCAGCACCAGGTTCAGCCGTCCGGGCAATGCACGTCCCAACGACTCCGCCGTCTTGCGTCCCATCAACACCGGTTTGCCCAGGGTCAACGCCTTGAATCGTTTCAGGTCATCCGGCAAATGCCACGGCAAGGCATTGTCCTTGCCAATGGCGTGGTTGCGGTCCAACGCCGCCAGCAGCACCAAGGGCACGCTCGCAGCGCCAGTCACGGGGACGTCGGAAGAAACCGGTTGATCAGACATGGAATGAAGTGGGCATCAGGCAGGAATGAACCTTGCCAGTGTACGACCCCATGTTCCCCATGCGCGGAGGCTGTGCTGGCATCACGCATGCTGGCATGCAGGCCCTGCCTGGTATTCAGGCCACGCATTCAGGCCACTACAGACGCTTCCAGACGAACCCCTCGCCCCGCCGGTAGTACACGGTCTTTGCCTGGCCATACAGCGCATCCGCCGCCACCCAGCCGAAATAGCGTCCATCCACGCTGTTGCCCCGGTAATCCCCCAACACCAGCACCTGTCCCGCCGGCACCGTCACGTGCAGGTCCGGGCCACCGCCACGATCCAGTTTCACCGGCACGATGCGTTCCCCGATGCGTTCCTTGCCCGATGCATCCGGCAGGACCAGGGGCTGCCCGTTAATGCTCAGGTGGCCTTCCACCAGTTCCACGGCGTCGCCCTCCACCGCCACCACGCGCTTGATCAGGCGGGTACCGTCGCGTGGCGAGGCGAATACCACCACCTCGCCCGCACGCGGTTCGCGCCCCTCCATCAGCTCGATACCGGTGAACGGAATCCGCAGTCCATAAGCCCGCATGTCCACCAGCACCCGGTCGCCCGGGAACAGGGTGTCCTCCATCGAACTGCTGGGTACGTGATAGTGGTTGGCAAGGCTGGTGCGCGCTGCCGTCAGCAACAGCAACATCACGAACAGGGAGAGGGTTTCCCGGATCCAACCGCGCCAGCGGGAAGGCGGGGATTGTTCGGAAGCGTGCATGCGGGCGGTCCCGGCGGTGGCAATGCAGCTGATCCTGCAACCATTCCACCCGCCGGGAATGCGCCGGAAGTCATGGCCCCTGCGGGCCTTCCATCACGGCACGGCGTTGTTGCGCGACGCGCGCAGCGCCTGTTGCTCCTGCAGGGTGAGGGCCACGTTGTTGCGCAGATAGGCCGGCTCCGCCTGCTCGGGCGGGAGTGCCTCCCCGCGCGCAAAAGCCAACGCAGCCAGCCGTGCCAATGCGGCGGCATGCGGCAATGCCTGCGCATCCACCGCGAGCAAGTGCGGTTGCAGATGATTCCGGAGGCTGCCTTCCGCCGCCGCGAAGCCGGTGCCCACACCATGCCAACCGCCCGGCACATCAGGCAAGGTCACCGCATCGGGTGCCGAAACCGTTTCCGCCGAAAGCGGCTGCCATGCATCCTGCGGACCCGCGAATGCTGCCGCATAGACTTCGCCCATGCGCGCATCAATGCTGGCAACGATGCGTTCACCCGTGGACTGCGCAGCCAGCACCTGCAAGGTCGACACCGGCAACACCGGCCGATCGAGCGCCAACGCAACCCCCTGTGCCAAGGCCACCGCCAGGCGCACGCCCGTGAACGCACCGGGCCCACGACCGAAGGCGATGGCATCCAGTTGGCGCTTCGCTACGCCGGCCTCGGCCAACAAGGCCTCTGCCCACGGCAGCGCCAGTTCGGCATGCCGGCGCGGCGTGATGTCGAAGCGCTCGTGCACCTCGCCGTCCAGATACAACGCCACGGAACAGGCTTCGGTAGCGGTTTCAAAAGCGAGCAGCTTCATACCAGTCCAGGGTCTCGGGTTCGGCGGGCGCCGCCGCCTCGTCAGGGGTGGATTGTCCGCCAAAGAATGCCTGCACGTCCTTCAATTGCCGCGTACGCGCGAAGGGCGGCAATGAATCCAGGAAGATCCGTCCATACGGCTTGCCGGTCAGCCGCGGATCGCACAATACCAGCACGCCGCGATCACTTTCACTGCGGATCAGGCGTCCCACGCCTTGCTTCAAGGCAATCACCGCCAGCGGTAACTGTTCGTCGCGGAACGGGTTGCCACCACTGCGGCGAATCGCATCCAGCCGCGCCTCGAACACCGGGTCATCGGGCGCCGCGAAAGGCAGCTTGTCGATGACCACGACGCTCAGCGTATCGCCCACCACGTCCACGCCCTCGCGGAAACTGGCTGCCCCCAGCAACACCCCGTTGCCGGAGGCGCGGAAACGTTCCAGCAGCGTGGCGCGTGGAGCTTCGCCCTGCACGAACAGTGGCCACGGCCCATCACGCAAGGCCTCCGCGGCTTCACGCAAGGCGCGATGCGAGGCGAACAAGAGAAAGGCACGGCCGCCCGAGGCTTCGAGCACTGGCTTCAATGAAGCCACCAGCAGCTCGCCGTAGTGACGCACATTGGGGTCCGGCAAACCGGCAGGCAGATAGCAAAGCGCCTGGTTCGGCCAATCGAACGGACTGGGCTGCAACAGCGTCCGTGGATCCTCCAGGCCCAACCGCAGCGCCACGTGATCGAAACCACCATCCACGGCCAGCGTGGCCGACGTGAACACCCAAGATGCCTGCGAGCGCTCGCGGTGTTCGCGCAACGGCCCGGACACATCCAGCGGCGTGCGCTGGCAACGGAAACCACGCGGGCTCAATTCGTACCAGAACACATCTGCGGACGAATCTGCCCCGGCTTCCGGCCAGTCAGCGTCGCCCACCGGCAGATCTCCCACGGGATTCGATCCGGCGCCGCCCGCCATGTCGCCCAGCCAGCGCGAAAGACGCGCCACGATGTCCTGTGCACGTGCATGGCAAGCCTCGAGTCCCGGTGAGGTTCCGGCCAGCGGCGTCAGCGTGGCCAGCAGCGTGGACAAGCTATCGGCCAAGCCATCGAAACCCTGGTGAACTTCGGGCTTGGCCAATGCGCGGTCACGGGTGCCACGCGCCGGCATCCCTTCCATGGCAGCGCGCAATTCGCGCAGCGCCTGCTCCACCGCGCGCACCGGCACCTGCAACGCTGACAACGCACCCGCCACGTCCTTGCATTCGGCCAGGCAGTCGCGCGCCAGTTCCTGCAACGAACGCATGCCGAAACCTTCACCGAAGAAATTGGCGGCCAGTTCCGGCAACTGATGTGCTTCGTCGATGACGAAGGCCTGCGCACCCGGCAGGATTTCGCCGAAACCTTCCTGCTTCAGCGCCAGGTCCGCCAACAGCAGGTGATGGTTGACCACCACGATATCGGCGGCCTGTGCACGCTGACGCGCTTGCACCACGAAGCAATCGTCCCAGAACGGGCATTCGCTACCCAGGCAATTGTCGGCAGTGGAGGTGACCAGCGGCAGCAAGGGCGAGTCATCGGGCAGCGTGGTCAGTTCGGCCATGTCGCCGAATCGGGTGCGCCCTGCCCAGCCGACGACACGCTGGAACTGGTCCACCTGCTCGCGACTGGTGAAGCGCGGCTCGCCCTTGGCTTGCTCCAGTCGATAGCGGCAGAGGTAATTGGAGCGCCCTTTCAACAAGGCGGATTTCAACCCGGTCCCGAGTGCATCGCGCACGCGCGGCAAGTCACGGTGATAGAGCTGGTCCTGCAGCGCGCGAGTGCCCGTGGAAATGATGGTCTTCTTCCCGGAGAGCAGTGCCGGGACCAGATAGGCAAACGTCTTGCCGGTGCCGGTGCCGGCTTCGGCCAACAGCACTTCACGCTGTTCGAAAGCCTCCGCAATGGCCGACGTCAGCCGCAATTGCGCGGCACGCGGAACGAAGGCGTCGATGCGGGTGGCGAGCGCGCCGCCTTCACTCAAGGCTTCGCGGCTGGCTTGGACAAGCTGGGACATGCCTACATTCTATTGATGCTTGGCACCGTGCAGGCATCGCGCTGACGGAGGGCTTCGTTCTCGGGCTCGCCCGGGGTGAAGCGTTGCGCTGTGTCGGTCGCGGACAATTCGCGCCGCCAGCGCCGCACCTGACGCGCGGTTTCCCAATGCCTGCGGCACAGCGGGCCGGTTGCCGAGCCCAGTTCCACGGCACGCAGCGACAACTTTTCCGCATGTTCGAACTGCGACAACAGCAGAGCCAGTTCGGCACGTTCCTGCAGCAAGGCCGGGTCATCGGGAACGAACTGCAAGGCCGTGTCCAGCAGGCCTGCCGCCGTGACCGCATCCTGCGCGGCCAGTGCTGCCTGCGCGGAAGCACGCAGGTCTTCCACTTGCGGATCACGCAACGGTCGTACCGTGAACTCATGTTCGTCCGCACCGGCGGCGGCCAGCACTTCGCTGTACATCTGCGTGGGCGCCGAGGTCACCACCAGCGGCACCGGAGGCTGTGACACGCATCCGGCCAACAAGACCAGCCCCGACACTGCGAACAACCTGGCCTTGATCACGGCTGCGGTACCGGAGCGGGTTCAGCCGGGGGAGACTCGGCCTGGCCACCCTCCTTCTTGTCCAACCCGAACCAACTGCGCCAGCCGCCACCGCCGTCTTCGCCCGCCTCCGGCGGCAGCGAGGTCACGCAGGGCGTGTAGGCCGGCGCGAACCCGGCCACGAAGGGCAGACGGCGTACGCCGGGACAATCCGCATCGGTACTGTTCGAATCCAGCACCCACTGCCAGTCGATGCCGGTGCCCGATACATTCAGGGGAGCCGTGGGCAGGCGCGAGAACAGCCCCGACCAGACCCGCATGGCGCCGGTGGCCCCGTACAGGCCGGCCTCCTCGTTCTGGTCGTTGCCCATCCACACCACGGCCAGATGATCACCTGTGTAGCCGGCATACCAGCTGTCACGGCCATCGTTGGTGGTGCCGGTCTTGCCCGCGGATTGCAGGTGGCCGAGCCCATCGCGTACCAATTGCCGCGCGGTACCGCTGCTGACCACCTGCTGCATGGCAATGCTGATCAGGTTGGCGGCGATGGAGTCGCCCTCCTGGGCCGGCGCCGGGGTCTTGTCGTAGCGTTTGAGCAATGCGCCCTCGGTATCCAGCACGCCACGCACGGCATGCAGCGGCTGGATTTCGCCACCGGAGGCAAGGAACTGGTACAGCTGCGCCATGGCGTAAGGGCTCTGGTCGGTGGAGCCCAGGATCAGTGCGGGATTCGGTTCGGACTTGATGCCCGCCAACACCCGCAGCAGCTCGGACAGACGGCGCGGATCCGTCTTCATCCCCACCCGCACCGTGGCCTGGTTGTAGGAATGCACCAGGGCATCCATCAGGCGGACGGTCCCATGGCTGCGGTTGTCGGCATTCTTGGGCGTCCATTGCCGGTTCTTGCCCAGTTGCACGGTGACCGGCGTGTCATCCACCCAGGTGGCCAGCGAATATTCATCCGGACGTGCCAGCGCCAGCAGATAGACGAAGGGCTTGAGCAGCGAGCCCACGGGACGCTGGGCTTCCACCGCACGATTGAAACCGGGTTGCGACACATTGCGTCCGCCAATCACCGCCAGCACATCACCGTCGTGCACATCGGTGACCACCATGCCTACTTCCAACGCCGGCCGCTTGGGGTTCTCCAACGCCTTCAATGTCCGCTCCACCGCCGATTCGGCATAGGCCTGCGCCGAAGGCGACATGCCGGTGAGCACGGTCAGGCCTGCGCCCTGCAAGGCGCTTTCGGGGTAATCATGGGCGAGTTGCCGGCGCACCAAGTCCACATAGGCCGGGAAGCGGTTGGCCGCCAGCATGCCCGGATGCGTGGTCACGCCCAGCGGAGCGTCCAGTGCACGCCGGTACTCGGCCTCATCGATCAACTTGCTTTCGTGCAATTTCCCAAGC
>JBQGFJ010000300.1:0-6731 GCA_052040085.1 Pseudoxanthomonas sp. | reverse complement strand
ACCACCGCCAATGCGTACATCGCCGACGTGACGGCACCGGAAAAGCGGGCGCGTGCGTATGGCATGATCGGCGCGGCATTCGGCGTGGGTTTCGTGATCGGTCCGTTGATCGGTGGAACCCTGGGTGAAATCGACCTGCGGTTGCCGTTCTGGTTCGCCGGAATCCTGGCATTGCTCAACTTCCTTTACGGCTGGTTCGTGCTGCCGGAATCGCTGCCGCAGGAGAAGCGTGCGAAGGCGTTCGACTGGTCGCACGCCAATCCATTGGGCGCCTTGTTCCTGTTGCGGCGCTATCCCAAGGTGTTCGGCTTGGCGCTGGTGGTGTTTATCGCCAACCTGGCGCACTACGTGTATCCCAGCGTATTCGTGTTGTTCGCCGACTACCGTTTTGGCTGGGGACCGAAGGAAGTCAGCTGGGTATTGGCGCTGGTGGGCATTCTCAGCGTGATCGTCAATGCCGTACTGGTGGGCCGGGTGGTGAAACGCCTGGGCGAACTGCGCACGCTTCTGCTCGGCCTGGCCTGCGGCGTGACCGGCTTCGTGGTGTACGGATTGGCACCGGCAGGCTGGGTCTTCCTGCTGGGCCTGCCGATCAGTGCCTTGTGGGCGCTGGCATCGCCGGCCACCCAGGCATTGATCACGCGACAGGTAGGCGAGCAGGAACAAGGCCGCGTGCAAGGCGCGCTGATGAGCCTGGTGAGCCTGTCCGGCATCATCGGCCCATTGATGTTCGCCGGTACCTTCGCCTGGTTCATTGGCCCGCGTGCACCGCTGCATCTCCCGGGCGCGCCGTGGTTGCTGGCCTCTTCATGGCTGGCACTGGCCTGGATCGTCGCGTGGCGCTTCGCGCGCTCGCACCGGCCATCCGCCTGATCACGTCTGCCGAGGCTTGCGCGGGAATCCTGGCGAAGGTCCGAACAGCCGTCGCTCCCGCGAAAGCCGAAGTGTTTTTCAGTAGGCCATTCGCCGATTTCCGTGAGTGTGCAGCTTTTTGCTCTGGCCTTTGATTTTGATCTACCTCGCCCTAAAGCCAGCCGAGCATCGCAGGTCGACGGGGCCGAAGAGGCCCCCTTGTTTGAGCGCAGCGAGTTTGGGGGCCGTGCCCCGTTGACCGAGAAGCACAGGGAACCGATCCGGCAACGCCGGATCGGCTGGCGTCAGGCGATGGGCTTTTGGTTCCTTTTGGCCTCAAAAGGAACTCGGGCGCAACGCGCACGAAACGCTCTTCGCGTGATGCCGTTGCAGAGCGGCACCAGACATTTGTCCGTTGAAAAGCGACTCCCGCTTTCGCGGAGATGACGAACAGAGTGCGTTTGTCCGAGCTTGCCCTGCTTACTTCCGCTTCCAGACCAGCAGGGTCAGCACACCTGCCACCAACCCCCAGAACGCAGAACCGATGCCCGCCATCGAGAGTCCGGAAGCGGTGACCAGGAAGGTCACCAGCGCAGGCTCGCGTTCGGACTCCTCGCGCAAGGCAGCGGCCAGGCTGTTGCCGATGGTGCCCAACAGCGCGATGCCGGCAATGGCCAGGATCAGTTCCTTCGGAAAGGCCGCGAACAAGGCAGCCACGGTGGCGCCGAACAGCCCGACGATGATGTAGAACACGCCCGCGGCAATCGCCGCCACGTAGCGCCGCGCGGGATCCTCGTGTGCTTCGCGGCCCATGCAAATGGCGGCGGTGATGGCGGCCAGGTTCAGTGCGAACGCGCCGAACGGCGCCAGCAACAGATTGGCCACGCCGGCCCAGCCGACGGTGGGCGAGATGGGAATCGGATAGCCCGATGCGCGGATCGCCGCCACGCCGGGGACGTTCTGCGACGCCATCGTCACGATGAACAGCGGCAACGCGATGCCGATGATGGCGGCGAACGAGAACGTCGGCAGGATGAACACCGGCTTCGCCACCTGCAGTGACAGACCTTCGGCACGCAACAGTCCGGATCCGGCGGCGATACCGATGCCGACCAGCAGGGTGAGGATCACCGCATAGCGCGAAAACCAGCGCCGCGCGAACAGATAGACCGCCAGCATGGCCAGTACCAGCACGGGCTGTGTCTTCACCGAGCCAAACGCATCCAGTCCGAAGCGCAGCAACACGCCTCCAAGCATGCCGGAGGCCAGTGATACCGGAATGCGGCTGATCATCTTCTCGAAGAAGCCCGAGAAGCCGCACACGGTGATCAGCAATGCCGAGAGCACGAAGGCGCCAATCGCATCGGACATCGGCAAGCCTGCCGCGCTGCTGATCAGCATGGCCGCGCCCGGCGTGGACCACGCGGTCACCACCGGCATGCGGTAGCGCAGCGACAGGCCGATGCAGGTGAAGCCCATGCCGAGGCCCAACGCCCACATCCACGAACTGATTTCGGCAGGCGATGCGCCGAGTGATTGCGCTGCCTGGAATACGATCACCGCGGAGCTGGCAAAGCCCACCAGCACGGTGACGAAACCCGCCGCGATGGCGGAGAGGGAAAGATCGCGCAACAGGTGGCGCGGCGTGGCAGGATCGGGCAGGGACATGCGGGATATCGTTGGAGCGCCGACAGTGGTGTCCAGTCGCGCGTGGAGGTCGGTTGGCTTACAGCCCTTGTTTGCGGAACTCGGCGTTGAGCGCGAACACCAGTTTGGCGATCTCCGGGGTCAGGCAGGTGTTGAAGGTGGCCGGATCATGGCAACGGGAGGCAATGTCCTGCGAACGACGGCGCAACTCGAAGTTCGCCAGCACGTTGCGCGCCTCGTTGAAGCATTGCTGGCCGGGTGATCCCTGGCGCAGTTCGCCGTGTTTGGCCGTGCAATGGGAGATGGCGCTGGCAAGCGCCGCCGCATTGGTGGCGTACAGGGCCGGCTCCGCGGTGGACGATGCGGTCTGTGCCCGGGATGCGAACGGCGCCATGCAGAGGGCGGCCAGCAGAATGTAGGTGCGCATGGGAGTCTCCTGTCGCCGCATTGTAAGCACCGCAGATGGCAGGGCGTACCGGTTGCGGTTCCGGACAGGTATCCGTTGAAGAGCGACTCCCGCCTTCGCGGGAGTGGCGAAGGGAAAATGTTCTGGTCCAGCCCGGCTCAGGCCTTGGTGGCCCGGATGCGTGCGGCTTCGGCCCAGCGCTGCGCCACGGCGGGCGAGGTGATGCAGGCGGCGACATCGGTGACCGTGGTGACGGCGCGTTCCAGCAGTTGGATGTCGGCTTCATGCTGGCGGGCCACGTGCGGATCCTCGAAGAAGATCGCGCGCTGGCAGCGCCGTTCCAGCACCCGGTCGGCGATCTGTGCGTCGCCACCCAAGGGGCCGCTCTGGTAGCGCTGCACCCACGGCAGGTCTTGCGGCCAGCCGCGGCTCCAGGCCAGTTCGTTGAGGCGTTGCCCGGTGGTGCCGGTGCCGACGCGCTGGGCGAAACGCGACAGCACATCGAAATGCCGTGCGGCGAAATCCAGCATGGTCGGCTTCATGGCGTCGTGCGCGATCAACGCGACGGTCTGCGTTTCCAGCGCATGCAGGTCATCGGCGCCCGGATCCGCGGGCAAGCCGGCGTGCACGCGTTCGGTTTCGATCCAGTCACGCGCCGAGGCCACGGTGGAAATGAAGGGCTTGCCGTGGATCACGCATTGCCGCTTGAGCGCGACGGCTTCGGGGAAGATCGATGAAGGGTCGACCGGATCGATCAGGTAGATGGCGCCATCCAGCGTGCGTTCCGTGCTGTCCAGGCCCACCACTTCGGCTACCAGCTTCATCAGGCCGCCTTCGCGGCCATACGGGTAGCGCTTCAAGCCATCGTAGGCAGCCAGCAAGCCAGTGCTGGCAATGGCGTCATGGGTACGTCCCACCGCGTGCAGTTGCAGTCCCAACTCGCGGATACCGGTCTCGCAGGCATGCAACCAGCGGAACAGACCGGCGTCCTTGCCGGTGTGGTGCAGCCGGTTGGCGGCCAGGCCCAGGCGCATGCCGGGCCTGCTCACGGCGTGTCGCCGGCGGGTGTGGCCAGCGGCGTCAACGCACGAAGGTTCCGGTGCGGCGCAGGTTCCGTACGCGCGACTGCGCCAGGAAGCTGATCACGGCCAGCAACACGAACACCACCAGCGTGCGTGAGTTGACCGGCATCAGTCCATTGGGAGCGGTCATGCCGAACAGCAGGGCCAGGCCGGTGACGCTGAAGTACGCACCGGCAAATGCCGAAGAAGCGATCGTCAGCCAGCTGCCCAGGTAACGGCCGGAGAAAGCGCCCACGCCCGCGCCGCCCAGTGCGACCAGCGAGAGCAGCCAGCCACTGCTGAAACCGAAGAAGGAGGTAAAGAACAGGGCAGCGACCAGGCCCAGGATCGCGCCCGCCGCGTAGATGGCGATACCCACGAAGGAATACAGGATGCCGCCTACTGCTGCGCCCAGCACGATCGCGATCAGCGTCTGGACCCACGGGTCCGGCGCGCCGTTCAACGAGCCGATGGCCGCGGACACCAGGCCGAAGCCGATGTAGAAACCGGCGAACGCCAGCACCACCCGGAACATCGAAGCGCCGTAGACCAGCATCACGGTACCGCAGGCCAGGGCGATGACGCCCCAGAGGAAGGTGTAGTCCATCGCGCATACCTCGGTTGGGTGGTGTGCGCGGATGGTAGCAAACAAACGCGAAACCGAAACCTCAGGCCAGCAGCATTTGCGCAATGCTGTCCGCGGCGTCACGCCCTTCGGCTACCGCCGTCACCACCAGGTCGGCGCCGCGCACGCAGTCGCCACCGGCGAACAGTTTCGGGTTGGTGGTCTGGTAGGGAAGACGCTGCTCTCCACCGGCCACGATGCGGCCGTTTGGCGTACCTTCCACGGCGTGGGCAGCCAGCCAGTCCGGCAACGTGGGCGAGAAGCCGAACGCGATGATGACGATGTCGGCTTCCAGCAGCGATTCGCTGCCTTCGATGGCGACGGCGCTTTGGCGTCCGCGTTCGTCCGGCTCGCCCAGTTTGGTTTCCACCACGCGCACGCCGATGGTGTTGCCGGCATCGTCACCTTCGATGGCGAGCGGCTGGCGGTTGAACAGGAAGCGCACGCCTTCTTCGCGCGCGTTGGCCACTTCGCGCGCGGAGCCGGGCATGTTGGCTTCGTCGCGGCGGTACGCGCAGGTGACCTTGGCGGCACCCAGGCGAATGGCGCTGCGCACGCAGTCCATGCCGGTGTCACCGCCGCCCAGCACCACCACGCGCTTGCCATTGAGGTCGGGCAGCGCCAGCCGGTCTTCCCAGCCGGCAATGGGGCGGCCCCAGGGATCGTTGCCGCCGACGATGCGGCCGTTCTGCACCAGGAAGGGCAACGCCGGCAACACGCCTTGCAGGTCCTGTCCGGCCAGGCCGCCGTCGGTGTAGCGGTAGGCACCAGTGCCCAGGAACACGGCATCGAATTCGGCCAGCAATTCGTCCACGGTCACATCGCGGCCGATTTCCACGCCGAGACGGAATTCCACGCCCATGCCTTCCAGCACGTCGCGGCGGCGGGCGATGATGCTTTTCTCCAGCTTGAAGGTGGGAATCCCGAACTGCAGCAGCCCGCCGATCTGTTCGTAGCGATCGAACACCACGGCCTGGATGCCGGCACGCGCCAGGCGATCGGCACAGCCCAGTCCGGCGGGACCGGCACCGATCACCGCCACCCGCTTGCCGGTGGCTTGCACATCACTCAGGTCAGGACGCCAGCCGTTGTCCAGCGCGGTATCGACGATGAACTTCTCCACCGCACCGATGGTGACCGCGCCGAACTCTTCCAGCGTGCACGCACCTTCGCACAGGCGATCTTGCGGGCACACGCGGCCGCAGACTTCCGGCAGCGGATTGGTGGAGTGGCACAGCGCCGCGGCTTCCTCGATGCGATTTTCCTGCACCAGTTGCAGCCATTGCGGAATGGCGTTGTGCACCGGGCATTTCCAACTGCAATACGGATTGCCGCAGTCCAGGCAACGCCCGGCTTGGTACTGCGCATCACCCTTGTCGAACTTGCCGTACAACTCGCTCCAGTCGCCGGAGGTACGCAGTTCGACCGGAATGCGCTGCGGCATCTGCCGGGGCAGGTCGAGGAATTGGAAGACGTGTTTGCGGCTCATAAGGCGAGAAGTGTGTGGAGAGGAGTGAGGCGGGATTAGGAGCAAAAGCCACCGTGGGCTTCAGGGGAGAGTTGGAGGAGAGGCGCTCACTTCTCACTCCTCTCCACTCACTCCTGCCGTCAAGCAGCCCTCCGCAAGGATTCGGTCAGTGACTCCAGGCTGGCGGCCTTCGGTTTGACCAGCCAGAACTTGCCGACGTAGTCGCGGAATTCGTCCAGAATCTGTTGTGCCCAGATGCTGCCGGTGAGTTCGCGATGGCGGCTGATCAGGGTGTGCAGGTGCTGGCGGTGGTTCTCGAAGCCTTCCGAGGAAATGCGGTGGATGTCGATCAGTTCGTGGTTGTAGCGGTCCACGAAGTCACGGTCCTGGTCCAGCACGTAGGCGAGGCCGCCGGTGAAGCCGGCACCGAAATTCAGGCCCACCTTGCCCAGCACCAGCACGATGCCGTCGGTCATGTATTCGCAGCAGTGGTCGCCTGCGCCTTCGATCACCGCCAGTGCGCCGGAATTGCGTACGCCGAAGCGCTCGCCCGCGCGTCCGGCCGCGAACAGTTCGCCACCGGTGGCGCCGTACAGGCAGGTGTTGCCGATGATCGCGGTGCTGCGCGCCTCGAAACGCGCGCCGCGCGGCGGAAGCACCACCAGGCGGCCG
>JBQGFJ010000299.1:0-2843 GCA_052040085.1 Pseudoxanthomonas sp. | reverse complement strand
TGAAATCAGGCGTGCCGGGTCTCGCCCGATGCGACCCGGAGGCGGGATAATCACCGCATGTCCAATGACAATGCCCCCCGCCTGCTGACGGTCGCGATCACCTCGCGAGCGCTGTTCGATCTGGAAGAAAGCCATGCCCTGTACGAAAGCGCGGGCATCGAGGCCTACCGCGACTACCAGCTGACCAACGAGGACGAAGTGTTGGCACCCGGCGTGGCGTTCCCGACCGTGCGCAAACTGCTGGCACTCAACAATGGCGCGCCGCCGGACCAGCCGAGGGTGGAGGTCATCCTGCTCTCGCGGAATTCAGCGGATACCGGTCTGCGCATCTTCAATTCCATCCAGCACCACGGGCTCGGCATCGTGCGGGCAGTGTTCACCTCGGGTGAGCCTACCTGGCCCTACATCAAGCCGTTCGGTGCGGACTTGTTCCTGTCCGCCAATCCGGAATCCGTGCGGCGCTCCATCGAGCACGGCATTGCCGCGGCCACCATTCTTCCCACCCAGGCACAACAACAGGCGCATCCCCATCAGTTGCGCATTGCGTTCGATGGCGATGCGGTGATTTTTGGTGACGAGGGTGAGCGGATCAGCCGCGAGCAGGGCGTGGAAGCCTTTGGCCGGCACGAGCGCGAACGCGCCCGCGAACCGCTGTCAGGCGGTCCGTTCAGGAGCTTCCTGTCGGCCTTGCACGAATTGCAGCTGGTCTTTCCTGCCGGTGAGCATTCCCCGATCCGCACGGCATTGGTGACCGCGCGGTCCGCGCCTGCGCATGAGCGAGTAATCCGCACCTTGCGGGAGTGGGGCGTGCGCCTGGATGAGGCCCTGTTCCTGGGAGGACGTCACAAGGGTCCCTTCCTGCAGGCTTTCGGCGCCGACATCTTCTTCGATGATTCCCAGCACAACATCGATAGTGCTCGTCAGCACGTAGCCGCCGGCCATGTGCCGCATGGTGTCGCTAATTCCTGAAGAGGGACCCGGCCTGCACCCAGGTTCTCGCCGATTTGCGTGATCAGCCTGCTGTGGCTTTGCTTGCTCTTGATCTTCCTCGCCCTAAAGCAAGCCGAGCATCGCAGGGCGATGGGGCCGAAGAGGCCCCCTTGTCTGAGCGCAGCGAGTTTGGGGGCCGTGCCCCGTCGACCGAGTAGCACAGGGCACCGATCCGGCAACGCCGGATCGGCTAGCGTCAGGCGATGGGCTTTTGGTTCCTTTTGGCCCGTTCAAAAGGGACTCGGGCGCATAGCGCACGAACGCTCTTCGCGCGATGCCATCCGCAACCCAATAGCCCGGATAAGGCCAAAGGCTGCATCCGGGACTCAATGGAGAACATGGATTGTTGAGCACGGGTGCGCTTTGCTTATCTGGACTACGCTGCTGACGAAAGTCGCTGCGGTGTCAGCTGCCAGCAGCTACGGCCACTGCCGCAGGCGTGGAGCCGGACAGGGGCAGACGGATATCGGTCAGGCGCCAGCGAAGGCCGTTGCGGGTGAACACGAAAACGGTGGCGTCGCCATTTTCCGTGGTCACCGTACTGGTGAAGCGCGAGGATGATTCGTAGCGATGGCTGGCATCCTGCAATGGCTGGAATGCAGGGGCAGGACCGTAACGGTCGCCGTTGGCGGTCTCGCCATTCACTTTCAGCCAGGCGCTGCGTCCGCGCAGCAGGGTATTGATGCCCAGCGGGGTAACCAGCGTATCCACGCCACGATCCACCATGCTGCTGGTCAGTGTCAGGGCCATGCTGCCCAGCAGGCCCGACTGGTTCTCCATGCCGATGCGTCGGACCATGTGGTCGTTGAGCTGTGCGCGCAGGTTGACCCGCAACGCGGGGAAGTCCACGTGGTGTTCCAGTTTTCCGGCGCGCTGCTCCACCAAGGCGGTGCGGATGCCGTTGATCGCCATGTAGGGACCGGCCACGACATACGCGCCCAGCAGCACCAGCAACGCAAGCGCTGCCGTCAGCCATCTTTTCATTTCAGAACTCCAGGTCCAGTGCAGCGCACAGGTAGTCGACGAAGGGACCCAGGGCCAGCAGGTCCTTCGCCAGGGTCTGGCGCAGGCGGGGGCCGGTCAGGGTGGCGTCTTCGACAGGGCGCCACAGCACGAAGTTCCGGTGCTTCAGGTCTTCGATGAACGGAAATTCAGCCGGGAAACCCCGCGGCGGGCGGCTCAGCTTCTCGCTTTCCTCCAAGTCGAAGCGTTTGCGCAGGGCAGGGGCGTGGGCAGCGGCTTCCCAACTGGCAGGGTTGTCGTAGATGAACTGGCGGATACGTCGCAGGGTGTCCGGTTCGGGATGCCACAGGCCGGCACCGACAAAGCTTTCGCCGGGCTGCAGGTGCAGATAGAAGGAGGGCGCCGGCACTTGCTTGCGCCGCTCGTGCATCAGGCGTGCCCCTTGCCAGGGTTTGTAAGGCGACTTGTCGTTGGAGTATCTCGCATCGCGGTAGATGCGGTAGAGCGACCCCCCCACCTTGCGGGTATCCGCGCGGAAATGCGGGCTGACGGCCGTCAGGTCCGGTTGCAGGTCGGCCAGCAGGCGCAGGAATGGCTCCCGGACATGGTCTTCGTAGTCCTGCTTGTGCTTGTTGAACCATTCCTTGTCGTTGTGGCGCGCCAGGTTGCGCAGGAACTTGAAACTGGCATTGGAGAAGTAGGTGGTCATGTGGGCATCATCGGAATGGAAGGCATCATGTGCAAGTTGCCGCTGGGAACCTGTTCGCGACAGGTCGTTAACAGGTTCTCAGAGCTGAGCGCGGAGTTCGTCGCCCCAAGCCTGGAGCTGGTCAAGCAGGGCCAGTTTGTCCGCACCGCCTGCATGGGTTGTGCGTAGTGCGACGAGTTCT
>JBQGFJ010000298.1:0-23296 GCA_052040085.1 Pseudoxanthomonas sp. | reverse complement strand
CGGGTACCTTGGCACGCAGTGCCGGAAGTCACCACGACCACGGTGGGGGTACCGGCGGTGGCTGTCAGCGGGAGGCATAAGCCCGCAGGAACATGTCCACCGAGGCCTCGATGTGGGTTGCTGCCTCGTCGCGTTGCGGCTTCCGGCACAGACCGCACATCATCCGGCTATAGACCCCACCCTTGATCAGGGAGAAGAACTGCTCAGAAGCCAGGGGGATGTCCGGGATGTCCATTTCGCCGATGTCCACGCGGGCCTGCAGGAAGGTGGAAAAAACCTCCTGGGTACGCTGTGGGCCGGCTTCCCAGAACAGCCTGCGCAGCGGATCGTCGGCCTTGCCGGGGGCCAGCATCATGCGGTGGGTGATCAGGGCTTCCTCGCTGCTGATCAGCCCGAAGAAGGCGGTGGCGATGGCCATCAGCTGCGATTGCAGCGGGCCTTTCAGGTCCACGTCGAACAGGTCGTCCGGCAGCATTTCCTGGCAGCGGGCACGCACCGAGGCCACGAACAGGGCCTCCTTGTCGCCAAAATGGCTGTAGACCGTCAATTTGGACACGCCGGCCTCGGCGGCGATCTTGTCCATGCTCACGTTCTCGAAGCCTTCACGGGCGAACATGCGTTTTGCGGCTTCCAGGATGGCCGAGTGCTTGCCCATGTCCTTGGGGCGGCCGGGGCCGGCAGGCTTGGCGGCGGGTTTCCGGGGTTTCCTGGCGAGGGCTGGGTTGACCATGCGTTTAATACTATACCATTCGGTTCGATATTTGTACTATGTGCCCCCGGTCCATACGGGGCCGTGTGCAGAAAACCAGGAGCGGATGATGCGTGGCTTGCGCGGGATGTTCGGATCTGCAGGCGTGTTGCTGGCGCTGTCGGCATGCGGAGGCGGCGAGGCGCCGGCCGAATCGCCTCGCCCGGTGCTGGTGGCGCAACCCGGAGGCGGAGCCGCCGCCGCATACACGGCCTACGCAGGCGAAATCCGTGCCCGCGAGGAATCCCCGCTTTCCTTCCGGGTGGCTGGCAAGCTGGCGAGCCGGAGCGTCGACGTGGGCGATCATGTCAAACAGGGCGACGTGCTTGCCGTGCTGGATGCCGATGATTTCACCTTGCAGGCACAGGCCGCCGAAGCCCAGGCCGCTGCTGCGGAAGCCGAACGCGCGCGCACCAAGGGTGACCTGGACCGCTACGCGAAGTTGCTGGACCAGCAACTGGTCAGCCGTTCGGTTTACGACGCACAGAAAGCGGCATGGCAGGCCGCCGAAGGCCAGGCACGTGCGGCGCGTGCGCAGCGTGACGTGGCCCGCAACCAGTCCGGATATTCGCAATTGCGTGCTCCACGCGATGGTCTGGTCGCCAGTCGCCAGGTGGAAGCAGGACAAGTGGTGGCGGCCGGACAAACCGTCTTCACGCTGGCGGCGGACAGTGGCCGTGAGGTGGTGATTGCCTTGCCGGAAAATCGTATTCGCCAGTTCAGCGTGGGCCAGCCGGTGCAGGTGGTGCTGTGGAACGAGCCGCAGCGTCGGCTACCCGGTGTCCTGCGCGAGATTTCCCGTGCTGCCGATCAGCAGACGCGTACCTTCGCCGCGCGTGCGAGTCTGGAAGGCGAGGCGGCGCAGGCCGTCGAACTGGGCCAGAGCGCCCGCGTGTTCATCCAGCAAAATGGTGAAAGCGCCGCCTTGACCGTGCCGTTGTCGTCCATCCAGCGCAATTCCCAGGGCGCAGCCAGTGTATGGGTGGTGGACGTGAAGACGGGCCAGGTGCATGCGCGGCCGGTGCAGTTGGGTGCCTTGGGTGAAACCCAGGTGCCGGTATTCGAGGGCGTGACGGCGGATGACTGGATAGTGGAGGCCGGCGGACACCTGTTGCGCGAAGGCCAGGCGGTGACACCCGTGGATCGCGACAACCGTCCGGTGCTGGCACCGGCCACGGCTTCACCCGCACGGACGGATTGATTCCCATGCGCCGTTTCAATGTTTCCGAATGGGCGCTGACCAATCGCGGCCTGGTGCTGTACGCGATGATCGTGCTGGCGTTGATCGGCGTCTGGTCCTATCGCCACCTGGGGCAGTCGGAAGACCCGCCGTTCACCTTCAAGGCCATGGTGGTCCGCACCGTATGGCCGGGTGCTACCGCAGAAGAAGTCTCGCGACAGGTCACCGAGCGCGTCGAGAAGGCGCTGATGGGCACCGGGGAGTACGAACTGATCCGGTCCTACTCGCGTCCGGGTGAATCGCAGGTCATCTTCATGGCGCGCGACTCCATGCGATCCAAGGATGTTCCCGAGCTCTGGTACCAGGTGCGCAAGAAGGTCGGTGATATCCGCGCCACCTTGCCGGCCGGGGTGATCGGGCCGTTCTTCAACGATGAGTTCGGCGATACCTTCGGCAATATCTACGCGCTCACCGCGCCGGGTTTCGACTATGCGGTGATGAAGGACTACGCGGATCGCATCCAGTTGGACCTGCAACGCCTCGACGACGTGGGCAAGGTGGACCTGGTCGGCCTGCAGGACGAGAAGATCTGGATTGAATTGTCCAACACCAAGCTGGCGACCCTGGGCATTTCCATGGCGCAGGTCCAGCAGGCGCTGGAAGAACAGAATGCGATTGCCTCGGCCGGTTTCTTCGAGACGCCCAGCGACCGTGTGCGCGTGCGCGTGACCGGTGGCTTCGAATCAGTGGAAGAGATTGCCGCTTTCCCCATCCGGGCGGGAGACCGCACCTTCTCGTTGGGCGACGTGGCCAAGGTGAGCCGTGGTTTCGCCGATCCGGCGGCGCCGAAGATGCGCTTCATGGGGGATGACGCCATCGACATCGCGGTGGCGATGAAGGATGGCGGCGACATCCTGCGTTTGGGCAAGGTGCTGGATGCCGAGTTCGAGCGCTTGCAGTACACGCTGCCGGTGGGCATGTCGCTCGGCAAGGTGTCCGACCAGCCGCAGGCTGTGCGGGATTCCGTGGGCGAATTCGTGAAAGTGCTGACCGAAGCAGTGGTGATCGTGCTGCTGGTGAGCTTCTTCTCGCTGGGCATGCGCACCGGACTGGTGGTGGCAGTGTCGATCCCGCTGGTGCTGGCGATGACCTTCTCGGTGATGCATTACTTCGGCATCGGCCTGCACAAGATATCGCTGGGTGCGCTGGTGCTGGCACTTGGTTTGCTGGTGGACGACGCGATCATTGCGGTGGAGATGATGGCGATCAAGATGGAGCAGGGCTTCGATCGCCTGAAGGCGGCCAGCTTCATGTACGACTCCACCGCCTTCCCCATGTTGACCGGCACGCTGGTGACGGCCGCGGGCTTCCTGCCCATTGCCACGGCCGCGTCCAGTACCGGCGAATACACGCGTTCGCTGTTCGAGGTGGTGACCATCGCGCTGGTGGTGTCGTGGTTCGCGGCGATCCTGTTCATCCCGTACCTGGGCGACAAGATGCTGCCGGACCTGTACCAGCCACAGGGGCCGAAGCCTGGCTCACTTGCCGCGCGCTGGCTGGGTCTGCGCGAACGCATTGCCGACCGCAACCCGGCGCTGTTCGGCTGGCTGGCGAGACCCGCGCATGCGGATGATCACCACGCACACGATCCCTACCAGAAGCCGTTCTATCGCCGGTTCCGCCGTTTGCTGGATGCCTGCCTGCGTCGGCGCTGGCTGGTGATTGGCATCACCGTGGCGGCATTCGTGCTGTCGGTGTTGATGTTCCGTTTCGTGCCACAGCAGTTCTTCCCGGATTCCACGCGACCGGAACTGATGGTGGACATGGAACTGGCGGAAGGTGCATCGCTGCGCTCGACGGAAGCGCAGGCGCGCCGGTTGGAAGCCCTGCTGGAAGGGCGCGAAGGCATTCGCAACTACGTGGCCTATGTGGGTACCGGGTCGCCGCGTTTCTACCTGCCGCTGGACCAGCAGTTGCCACAAGCCAACTTCTCGCAGTTCGTGGTGTTGGCCGAAGACACACGTGCCCGTGAGCGTGTGCGTGAATGGCTGATCAAGGAAGTGGCGCCGCAGTTCCCGGAATTGCAGTTCCGGGTGACGCGCCTGGAGAACGGGCCGCCGGTGGGTTATCCGGTGCAGTTCCGCGTATCCGGTGAGCACATCGATCGTGTGCAGGCCATTGCCCGCGACGTGGCGGAAAAGGTGCGTGCCAATCCGCACACCACCAACGTCAATCTCGATTGGGACGAGCCCAGCAAGGTCATTCGCCTGAAAGTGGACCAGGAGCGTGCACGCGCGCTGGGTGTCAGCAGTGCCAACCTGTCGCACTTCGTCGCCAGTTCGTTGTCGGGGCTGTCGGTCAGCACCTATCGCGAAGGCAACGAACTGGTCGAAATCCTGTTGCGTGGCCCGGACGATGAGCGCGCACGCATGGAATTGTTCGACAGCCTGGCGGTACCCACGGCCGGTGGCAGCGTGCCGCTGTCACAGGTAGCCGAGCTGGAATACGTGTTCGAGGACGGCATCATCTGGCATCGCGACCGCCTGCCGACGGTGACGGTACGTGCGGATATCCACGATGGCCTGACCCCGCCGACGGTGGTGGCGCAGATCCTGCCGGAACTGGAATCCATCCGTGACACCTTGCCATCCGGCTTCCTGCTGGAGACCGGCGGCACGGTGGAGGATTCGGCACGCGGGCAGGATTCGATCAAGGCTGGCATGCCGCTGTTCCTTCTGGTGGTGGTGACCCTGTTGATGTTGCAATTGCGCAGCTTCCAGCAGGTGATGCTGGTGCTGCTCACAGCGCCGCTCGGCCTGATCGGCGTGACCTTGTTCCTGCTGCTGTTCCGCATGCCGTTTGGTTTCGTCGCCATGCTGGGCACCATCGCGCTGGCCGGCATGATCATGCGCAATTCGGTGATCCTGGTGGACCAGATCCAGCAGGACATCGATGCCGGGCATGACCGCTGGCACGCCATCATCGATGCCACCGTGCGCCGTTTCCGCCCCATCGTGCTGACCGCACTGGCGGCGATCCTCGCGATGATCCCGCTTTCACGCAGTGCGTTCTACGGTTCCATGGCCATTGCCATCATGGGCGGGCTGACCGTGGCTACCTTGCTGACCCTGCTGTTCCTGCCGGCGCTGTATGCCGCCTGGTTCCGGGTGAAGCCGGAGGAAGGCGCGTCGCCGGGCTGACCCTGGCCGGGTGGCGGCTTTCCCGCAGGTGAATGTGATTGCCATGGCACTGCAAACTGATCTGGATCAAGGCGTTCAGGTTTCCGGTTCACCACAATGCAGCACGTGGATTCACCCCATGCCTTCCAATGCAGGAGTTTCATCATGAAAACCGCTTCCATTCTTCTCGGGCTGGCCATGCTGGGCATGGCAGGCTTTGCACAGGCCGCCCCCAATTGCACGATCAAGCTCAAGGCCAACGACAGCATGCAGTTCGACCAGAAGGCCGTGACCGTTTCGGCCAGCTGCCCCACCATCACCATTGAGCTGGCCCATACGGGCAAGCTGCCGGTGGCTGCGATGGGCCACAACGTGGTGATCGTGGGTACGCCGGATTTTGCCGCCGTTTCCAAGGATGCCATCAAGGCCGGTGCGGCCAACGGTTACGTGCCGGCGGGTGACAAGCGCGTGCTGGCCTCCACCAAGATGATCGGTGGCGGTGAAAGCACCAAGGCCACTGTTCCCGGCAAGTCGTTGAAGGCCGGTGGCGACTACACGTTCTTCTGTTCGTTCCCGGGCCACTCGGCCCTGATGAAGGGCGTGGTCACCGTCGTGCCGTGATCCGAAGCATCAAACCGTTGCATGTCGAATTGATGTGGCATGCAGCATCTGCTTCAACAAAATCGCCCGGGAAATCCGGGCGATTTTTTTTGTCATGACAAGTTGCGTATTCCTGCGTTTTCAATTCAATTGGGTTTGACATTTGTCAAGGACGCAGGGGCGTGACTTGCTTATCTTGGATTCATCACAGGAGAGCAAGGAGAAATGAAATGAACGTATTCAAGACCACGCTTTTGGCCGCCGCTGTGGCGCTGTCCATGGGCGCAGTGGGAGTGCCCAGTGCACATGCGGTGGATGCACTGGAGCTCGTCAACAGGACGCTCGACGAAGCTTCGGATCTTGCCAGGCTTCCGCGGCAGCAGGTGCAACTGGTGCGTCCGCCCTACGTGCACCAGCATGACCAGGTTGCCAAGGGTGGCCCCAAGGTAGTGCAGTTCACGCTGCCTATCGAAGAGAAGGAAATCGTCATCGATGGCGAAGGCACCAAGATGCATGCCATGACCTTCGGTGGTTCCATCCCCGGTCCCTTGATGGTGGTGCATGAGGGCGACTACGTGGAGCTCACGCTGGTCAATCCGGCCAGCAACACCATGCCGCACAACATCGACTTCCATGCTGCGACCGGTGCACTGGGTGGTGGTGACCTGACCGTGATCCAACCGGGCGAGGAAGTCACCCTGCGCTGGAAGGCCACGCGTGCTGGCACCTTCGTCTATCACTGCGCCCCGGGCGGTCCGATGACGCCATGGCACGTGGTGGCCGGCATGCACGGTACCGTCATGGTGTTGCCGCGCAATGGCCTGAGCGATGGCCATGGCAAGCCGCTGCGCTATGACCGTGCGTACTACATCGGTGAAACCGAGTTCTACATTCCGCGCGACGAGAACGGCAACTTCAAGTCCTATGATTCGCATGCCGAATCGCTGCCCGACACGCTCGCGGCCATGCGTGGATTGGTGCCTTCACACGTGGTGTTCAATGGCGCAGTTGGTGCATTGACCGGTGACAACGCCATGACCAGCAAGGTGGGCGAGACGGTGCTCTTCATCCACTCGCAGGCCAACCGCGATACCCGCCCACACTTGATCGGTGGTCACGGTGACTACGTCTGGGAAGAAGGCAAGTTCAACAATGTGCCGATGAAAGACCTGGAGACCTGGTTCATCCGCGGAGGTTCCGCAGGCGCTGCGCTGTACACCTTCCACCAACCGGGCTTGCACGTGTACCTCAACCACAACTTGATCGAAGCGGTCCTGTTGGGTGCGGCGGCACACGTGAAGGTGGATGGCAACAAGTGGAACCACGACCTGATGACCACGCCATCACCGGTTGGCCCGATCAAGCCGGCTACCGACCTGTCGTTGCCGATCGGGCGCTGAGCTCCCCCTCGCGCAAGATCAGCAACCTTCCCCGCCCGGCGCAATCCGGGCGGGGATTTTTTTGCGCGTGATATGGGGCGTGATTCGTATTGTTCTGGTTGTTGCTTTTCCCGGGCCGAAAAGTTCGCCGGGAATTACACGGTGACGGAATCGCGGGGTCAGTATTCCTACACGAAACGAATTTGTATTCGGCAGTTGGATTTTTTCTTTCCACGAATCATGGCCAGAATTTATTGCAGTGATTTAGCTGCAACTTTGCACCTTGCAGCATTGGTGCATTCCACATGCATGCATGAAGAGTGCTGGCCATGTGCATCAAACGTCATTGCTTGCGCGTTGCGACATCCCGTTGACTCAGGTCAAGGCGGTTGCGAGTAAAAGCGAACACACTTCAATCATGCAAAGAGCACGGCCATCGAAGCATCACTTGATCGATCCGGTACGTGTTCGGTTCTGGATGGCTTGGCTGGCGTTTGCAGCTGCACTGTTGCTGACCTTGGCGCCTTCCATCAGTCGGATCATGTTGGCCTCGGCAATCGAATTGCCGGCAGCAGTGCAGGTTATTGGGCACGAAGATCCTGCTGATCACGGAGCGCACTCGACAGCGCCGGACAAGCATGCGGGACACGGGAGCAATTGGGGTGGGGAAGGTGAATGCGCCTACTGCCCCCTTGCATCGCATTTGCCTGGCACATCTTCATTCCGCTCAGCATTGGCGCACTACGTCCCGCTTGAAATCGGCGAACCGATCTTCGTGGTCGCACGTTTGCCGGTGCCCACGAATACGCGCGGCCTGGGAAGCCAGGCACCTCCCGCATACGGTTAAGCAGAGAAAGGCTGGCATTTGCCGGCCGCCATGTCACGACGTTGTTCCGGCCTGTGCGCATCGCCACACATACACGCGATGCCTTGCCAGCCACGTCTTGTTGCCAATGACGCATGAACGTCGTTGGCCCGTATCGAGGAGTTTCCCATGTTGATTTCCCATGCATCGATGCTGCGTGCATCCTGTCTTTCCATTGCAATTTCTTCTGCGCTGGTTTGTTTGCCAGAAGCCCGTGCCGATGAGCCGCTTGATCCGGTGGATCTGGATGCGGTCATCGTTACTGCCGCACCCGTGGCGTCGTTGACGTATGCCGTTGATCCGAAGTTGCCGCGGCAACCGGTACCGGCCAGTGATGGCGCGGACTACCTGAAGACCATTGCCGGATTCTCGGTGTTGCGCAGTGGCGGCACCAATGGCGATCCCGTGTTGCGCGGCATGTTCGGTTCGCGCCTCAACCTGCTGACCAATGACGGGAACATGGCAGGCGCCTGTCCATCGCGGATGGACAATGCGATGTCCTACATTTCGCCCGAAACCTATGATCGGCTGACGGTGATCAAGGGACCACAAACGGTGCTGTGGGGCGGCGGCGCTTCCGCGGGCACGGTGCGATTCGAGCGCGAGATCCCGTACTTCGACGAGGCTGGCCTACGTTTCAACGGCAGCCTGTTGGGAGGCAGTCGCGGCCGCAATGATCAGGTGGCGGATGTCCTGGCGGGTAATCCGAAAGGCTATGCACGCCTGACGGCCAATCGCTCGGAGTCCGATGACTACCGTGATGGTGATGGCAAGCGGGTGCCATCGGCCTGGGACAAGTGGAATGCCGATGTGGCCTTCGGCTGGACACCGGATGCGGATACCGTGCTTGAAATCACGGCCGGTGGTGGCGATGCGCAGGCGCGCTATGCCGGACGTGGCATGGATGGCTCGCAATTCGAACGGACCAGCTACGGACTCCGTTTCGAGAAGAAAGGCATCGGCAAGGTGCTGGACGAGGTGAAAGCCAACGTCTACTACAACGACGTCGATCACGTGATGGACAACTACAGCTTGCGCGATCCTGATCCGAACGGGTCGATGCCCATGCCGATGGCCAGCAACGTGAGCAACCGGGCTACCGGTGGCCGGGTGGCGGCAACCTGGCGCGGCGATGCCTGGGACGTGACGGCGGGCGTGGACCAGCGCAGCAGTCGCCATGCCCGGCGCAGCGCAATGGGCGAAGGGCAATATCGCAACCAGCCGTGGGTGGAGGATGCGCGGTTCTCGAACCTGGGCGTATTCGCCGAATCGCATTGGCATGCAGGAGAGGGCCGCCATGTGATCACCGGCTTGCGCATGGATCGTGCCGAAGCTGAAGACCTGCGCAAGGACAGCGGAGGCATGATGCCCGTACCAAATCCGACTGCAGGGCGGGTGCGTCGGGAGACGCTTCCTTCCGCCTTCATTCGCTACGAGCAGGAAGCACGCGACAAGCCTTTGCATGCCTACATTGGCCTGGGCCACACACGGCGCATGCCGGATTACTGGGAATTGTTTTCACCCGGAACCGGGCCGATGGGCTCCGCCAATGCATTCGCCGGCATCCAGCCCGAACGGACCACGCAACTGGATGTTGGCTTGCACTACAAAGGCAAGCGTGTGCATACATGGGTGTCCGCCTATGCCGGGCGCATGCAGGATTACATCCTGTTTGATTACCTGAGCGGCGGGATGATGGGCAGCACCACGCGTGCGCGCAACGTGGATGCCAATATCCGTGGCGGCGAAGCCGGTGTCGAGCTCCGTGCGAGTGATGCGTGGCGGTTGGGTGGCACGCTGGCCTATGCCTGGGGCGAGATCGCCGATACTGGCAATCCCATGCCGCAGATGCCGCCACTGGAAGCACGCCTGTCTGCTGCCTACGACAACCAGCGTTGGTCCGTGGGCGGATTGTTGCGCGCGGTGTCCGGGCAGGATCGCGTCAGCCCGGGGCAGGGCAACGTGGTGGGCCGTGACCTGGGCAGGAGTGCGGGGTTTGCCGTGTTCTCCGTCAACGGCGGTTACCGTTTCAGTGAAGTGGTGCAATTGACGGCCGGGATCGACAACGTGTTCGACCGTGCCTACAGCGAACACCTCAACCTGGGCGGCAACAGTGCCTTCGGCTATCCGTCCGATCCGGTGCGGATCAATGAACCGGGGCGTACCTTCTGGGCCAAGCTCAACTTGAAGTACTGAGCATTCCGGATGGTACAAAACATGAGGCCCGGTATTGCCAGGAATGCCGGGCCTCACGGCCGGAGAGCGAAATTGGTCAAGGGGCTGCAGCAAAGAAGTGCGTGCCCGGACCGCTATCCCTTTGTGTCGAATGCTGCGTGGAACTTCACGGCGCCTTTCGGCACGGAGCCCGAAAAGGAAATGATCAAGAAGAACTCCGATGGAAGGTCCGGGAAGACCAGGTTGCTTTGGTGCACGAAACCGAACCTGCCGTAGTAGGCAGGTTCCCCGGCCAATACACAGCCGGCCGCACCCATGTCCTTGAGTTGTTGCAATACCGAGAGCATGAGCTGCGAGCCGATGCCTTGTCCGTGGCGCTCGGGAGCAACCGAGATTGGCCCCAGCCCGTACCAGCCGGGCGTGCTGCTCGACAGGGTGACAGGCGATATGGCCACGTGCCCGACCACCACGCCACCATCCTCTGCAACAAGCGACAGGGTCAGGGCGCCCGCATTCCGCAAAGCATCAACGATGAAGTGTTCCGTATGGGCAGCATAGGGAGCGTTGAGGAATGCAGCCTTGGTCAAGGCATGGATTGCCTGGGTGTCTGCCGGTGATTCTTGTCGGATGGTGATAGTCACGCGGGTTGCTCGATGAAGGGAGTGGCGTTGCCAGATCGATTCATGAAGTATGGATGATCGAGTGAAGTTTCACGCAGCGATTCCTGGTTCCGGCAGCAGCTCAGGCGAGTGAGCTCCTGGATCCAGCAAGTAGTCTGCTTTCAATCGAAATCACATGCTGCTCGGCCGTTTCCCGTAGGGACGCACGTGCGAGTGAAAGCCCGAGCCATGACCGGTTATCGGAAAGAGGGGGCAGAAATCAGTGCTCGCAGATTTGGAGCACTCTGGCGAACTGCAGCCGCAGTTGGCTCAACCCAGCCAGAGATAAAGCGCACCCAGCGGATGGTGCGAGCGCGCGATGAAATACATCTGCGTGTAGATCAGCAGGGCGGCAATGAAGCACAGGATGCGTGCGCGCTTTGTCCGCTTCGGTCGGAAAGCCAGCATGCCGAAGGTGACGTACATCACCAGCAGCACCATCTTCGTGGCCAACCAGCCATTGGCATACAGGGCGCCGGGCAGGATGGTCAGCAGCATCATCGCGGCGGTCAGCAGCACACTGTCGATGGTGTAGCTCAGGTAACGCGCCGGTGCCGACAGCGGCCAGCGCATGCCAGCCAATAACGTGCTCCCACGAATGACGAACAAAAGCCCGCTGGCCATGATGGCCATGATGTGCACGTACTTGATCTGGGGATAGAACTCGATCATGCGTTCATCCCGGTTTGCCATCGGCACGCGGACGCAGGTAGATGCGGCCTATCCGCACCACCCAGGGAAGGAAGGCCAGCAACCAGCTGATGGCGGCAATGGCCTGCCACAGCGGAGCGTCCGGCACGATTTCCGCGACCACGCGCATCACGGCGACGCATTGCACGGCAATGAAGGCGAACCATGCGGCCATGGGCATCACCAATGGCCGGCCGGAATGCCCTTGCGTCACCCGCGTCACCATGGCGACCAGAATGCTGCCAAAGAAGCCGATGAAAAGCGCATGCATGGGCGCGCGGCCCAATACGAATTCGCCGGAAAGCAGGTAGGTCAGGCTTTGCGCCAGATACAGGCCGAAGGTGGCGGGCAACCACAACAGTCCGATGAAGAGCACGGCCAGCAGGCCGGGCATCGGTCCCCGTGGCCACCAGCGCCAGACTGCGAGCGTGGTCAATGCCAGCAACGGCACATCGGCCAACCACAACCAGGCATAGGCATGCATCAATTCCAGTAGCAGGTGCACGAGCAAGAAAGCCCATATCCAGCCGAGCCACGCCATCGGCCGCCATGGCTGGTAGCCACGCACCGCGCCCGACGCAAAGAACGGAAACATCCGGTGTGCCACCGTGATGTAGATAGGCAACAGCAGCCCGAAGCTGCCGACCTTGATGCTGGTGAAGGCCAGCATGGCCGTTCCGCCCAGCACGAAGCCGATGAAGGCCAGCAGGCCCAGCCATCCCAACAGCAGGGCAGCGAAGCATGAGCGTGCATGCCACGTGGTGCCAGTTTCGTCTTTCAACAGGCGACCCAGGATCAGCAGTCCGGCCGTCCAGCCGGCCAAGGCCATGAACAACCCCACCAGTACGCCCACATCCCAACCCAGTGCGCCCAGCAGGAGAGCCAGTTGCCCTCCCATCAGTCCGGCGCCTACCGGCACGTAGTGCCAGCGGCTGAGTTCGGGCAGGCCCATCCAGCGCGGGAATACGGTCAGCAGGAAACCGAAGATGAAGCTGGGGAAGACCATGTACTGCATCACCAGCGCATGCAGCCAGCCAGCCGGGATGGAAGGGTTCGGCATCGAGAATACCGGCCAGCGCAGCGAAACCAGCCACAGGGCCCACCACAGCATCGCCAGCAGCACGTTGCTGGCGCCGATGAAGAACATCAGGCGATGGGGTGTCTGCAGCAACTGGCCGGCAGACATGCGGGTGTCAGGAGGGGGCATGGTGGACATGTCGCGAGTGTGCCGCGTGACCCCCATGCTTGCCTTGACCTGTGTCAGATGGAGCGAAGTGGTGGGCTTGTTTATGGGTTGAAGGGGTGTGGGTATCCAAAAAAAACAGGACCGCATGGCGGCCCTGTTTTCCTGCATCCGTGGTTTCTCCCTGATGGGATCAACCCTGTTGCGTTGCAGGCTCCGCTTCGATGGCGACCGCCGCTTCCTTGCGCGGACGGAGCCACAGGCTGGCCACGAACCAGGCCATCATCAGGGCTCCCACACTGAACAGTGTGTCGCCCGGGACGCGCATCCATACCAACAGGTCCACGATGGGCTGCTGCATGAATTCGGCCGAACGTGCATACCAGTAGCCGTTCTCCAGCACTGCCAGCAATTGCAGGATGCCCAGCGGCAGCAGGGTCAGCAGGCCCATGAAGGACAAGCCGATGTTGAGGCACCAGAAGCTGCGCTTCAGCAAGCGGTCGTTCCAGACCAGGTCCGGCTTCAGCCCGCGCAGGCAGAACAGCATCAGGCCGATGCCGAGCATGCCGTATACGCCGAACAGCGCCGTGTGGCCATGCAGCGGTGTCAGGTTCAGGCCCTGCATGTAGTACAGCGGCAGCGGCGGGTTGATCAGGAACCCGAACAAGCCTGCACCCACGATGTTCCAGAACGCCACCGCGATGAAGAACATGATCGGCCAGTGGTAGCGCTTCATCCATGGGGTGGCCTTGCCCAGCTTGTAGCTCTGGTACCCCTCGAAACCCACGTAGGCCAGCGGCACCACTTCCAGTGCCGAGAAGCTGGCACCGATGGCGATCACGGCGGTCGGCGTGCCGGTGAAGTACAGGTGGTGCAACGTACCCAGCACGCCACCGGCCATGAACACGATGGTGGCGAACAACACCGCGATGGTCGCCGTGCGGATTTGCAGCAGGCCCAGGCGCGTGAACAGGAAGGCAATCACGGCGACCGCGAAGACTTCGAAGAAGCCTTCCACCCACAGATGCACCACCCACCAACGCCAGTACTCCACCATTGACAGATGCGTGTGCTCGCCCCACATCAGGCCAGCGGCGTAGAAAATGCCGATGGCGACCGTGGACAGGAACAGCAACACGACGATGGAGCGGGATTCGCCGCCATCCCGCATGGCCGGCCACAAGGCGCGGCCCACCAGCACCAGCCACAAGGTCAGGCCGACGAACAGGAACCACTGCCAGAAGCGGCCAAGGTCCACGTATTCCCAGCCCTGGTGACCGAACCAGAAATTGTGCTTCAGCCCCAGCTTCTGCATGACCGCGAACCACTGGCCGGCAAATGCACCGATCACGATGATCAGCAAGCAGATCCACAGGAAGTTGACGCCCAGCCGCTGGAACTTCGGTTCATGGCCGGAAATCGCCGGGCCGATGTACAGGCCGGTGCCGAGCCATGCCGTGGCGATCCACAACACCGCCAACTGCGTGTGCCAGGTGCGTGTCAACGAGTAAGGCAGTATGTCGGCCAGTGCGAAGCCGTAGGCTTCCTGGCCTTCCACCTGGTAGTGCGCGGTCATGGCGCCCAACAGGATCTGCACCAGGAACAGCGCCATCACCACCCAGAAATACTTGCCGGTAGCACGCATGGACGGCGTGACCTTGATGTTGGCCAGCGGGTCGCTCTTCGGCAGTACGTGTGGGATGTCGTCGCCATGGTTGACGGCGTAATGCCAGCCCAGCAGGGCAATGCCGGCAATCAGGAACAGCACGCTGAACACCGTCCACATGAAGAGATTGGACGAGGGCGTATTGCCGACCAGTTCGTCATATGGCCAGTTGGCGGTGTAGGTAATGTCGTCACCGGGGCGCTCCGTCACCGAGGACCAGGCGGCCCACCAGAAGAACGCACCCAGTTGGCGGCGATGCTCGGCATCGGCCACGGTGCCGTTGCGCATGGCATAGGCCTCGCGCAGTTCGGCCATGGCCGGATCAGCACTGAACAGGCGTTCGTAGTGTGCCGACACGGCTTCGATGGCGCGTGCGCGATCGTTGTCGATGCGGATGGTGCCGGTTTCGCTGTCGTAGGTATTGGGCCGGATAGCCGTTTGCAGGCGCTTGGTATAGGCCGCCTGCATCGGTTCATCCAGCTCCTTGAAACCTTCGACGCCCGCATCGCGCTGTGCCCACAGGTCCAATGTGGCCACGGCTTCGCGGTGCAGCCAGTCCGCGCTCCAGTCAGGTGCCACGTAGCTGCCATGACCCCAGATGGAGCCGAGTTGATGTCCGCCGATCGATTGCCAGACCTGGCGGCCGGTCTCGATGTCCTGGCGGGTGTAGACCACTTTGCCGTCGGTGCTGATCACCTGTTCCGGCATGGGTGGGGCCTGTCGATGGATCTCGCTGCCTACCCACAGCAGGACCGAGAATGAGGCAATGAGCAGGATGGCCAAGCCTGTCCACAGCTTGCGTGTCGAATTCATGATGCGTAGCTCCGGAGGAAACCGGGGGGCATCATCGGCGTGGGCCGGGGTCGGCTCCATGACGTAGGTCAAGTTGTCCCTGCTTACCCGGCCGGAGCAGGACGAAGAACGGTCTCGCCGCGTGGATCAGTTGCGCAGCACGGCCAGCGCGATGGCTTCCAGCCGTGGCAGGTCCAGGATTTCCACGTCGCGGTGGCTGATGCGGACCAGCCCATCGCTTTCGAAGCGGCGCAACACCCGGCTGACCGTTTCCGGTGCCTGGCGCAGGTAGTTGGCGATATCGGTGCGGGCCATGGTCAACTGGAAACGGCGGGCCGAGAAGCCACGCGCAGCCAGTCGCCGCGAAAAACCGATCAGGAAGGCTGCCATGCGTTCGTCCGCCGAATGGTCGCCGGCGAACAGCGAGGCGGTGCCGATATCGCGGCTCATCAGCTTGAACAGGTGCTGCTGCAGGTTGGGCAACCGCGTGGCCAGCAACGCGATCTTCGGGAACGAGAACCGGCACAACATCACCGTGTCCAGCGCCACCGCATTGCAGGGATAGTGCTCCACGTGGATGGCATTCAGGCCGATCACTTCGCCGGGCAGGTGGAAGCCGAGCACTTGTTCGTGGCCGTCGCGGTCCAGCATGTAGGTCTTCACCGTACCGGCGCGCACGGCGGCAATCGCGGTGAACGGGTCGCCTTCGCGGAAAACGTGTTCGCCGGGCTTGACGGGCCCCACGTGCTCGACCAGCACGTGCAGGTCCATCAGCGCGCGCTTGTCCATGCCCTCGGACAGGCAGGCCTGCGAGAACGCACAGGTAGTGCAGAACTTCAGCGTATCCCCGTCGTCGGCCAGGATGCTGGCATCGGTCCTCGGGAATACGGTACCGGTGCTCATGCCGGGACTCCGGTGCGGGTCAGGCCGTCGGCATGTGCGACGGCATGACTGCGGGCGTGGCGGTGGCGGGCGGGCAGTCGAAACACGCCGCGATGATACGCAGGAACCACCGTCCGCGCGAGGTAAGCCGGATACGGCTGTCCTGCCAGTCGATCAGTCCTTGCGGCACCAGTGCGGCCAGGCGTGCCAGTTCCTGCGGGAATTGCGCCGTCACATCCAGCACATGGCGATGGCTGGCGTCCTGCAGGTCCAGCTCGCCACGGCAGAGCAGGTGCTGGACCAGGTCGGCGCGGATCTGCGCATCGGCATCCAGCCGCAGGCCGTGATGCGCGGGCAACCGTCCATGATCGACAGCCTCGGCCCATTCCGCATGTGCGGCGGGATTGCGGCTGTAACAATCGCCAATCTGGCTGTAGGCACCCACGCCCATGCCGATCACGTCGCAGTTCGCGTGGGTGGAATAGCCGAGCACGTTGTAGCTCAGTTGCCCTTGTGCCTGCGCGCGGCCCAATTCCTGTTCCGACTGCACGAAACGGCCCATCCCCAGATGCTGGTATCCCGCGCCCTCCAACAGGCGGGTGATGGCGTCCAGCAGGGCGTTCCTGTCCTTGTCGGAAAATCCGGTCATCGCGTGCTGGTGGAAGACAAGGCGTTCCGGCCGGGCCTCCACCACGGTGTCGAGCATGCGCATCAGCGGATCGGTGGATTGTCCGGGAAGGCCGATATGCAGGCCAAGGCTGGCCGAGCGCAGGCCGGATTGCCGGCAGGCCTCGATTTTTTCCAGCATCGAGGTGATATGCGTCGGCGTCATGCTGGCGTGTAATGCAGACACATCGGCGTCGCGTGCTGCCAGGAGGATGCGACCGATCCCGGCATCGGCCAGCGCCGCGAAGGTGGAGGCGTCGAAATAGCGTGGATCAAGCTCGATGGAGAATTCGTGATTGGCCGCGGCACTGAACGGGAAGTGGCGATGCAGCACGTCCACGGTTTCCGCAATCTGGATCGGCGTCAGGTAACGCGTGGTGCCGCCCCCGAATTGCAGTTGCACCACGTCGCGGTCGCGGTCGAACAGGCCTGCCTTGAGTCCTATTTCGCGATACAGCCGGGTCAGGTAGGCATCACTGCGCGGAATGGAGAGAACGCCGTGTTCGTGCGGATGCAGCGGCGTGCCCACGTAGAGGGCAAGCTGGTGCGGTATCGGGTCACCGTTGGTGGTGTCGATGGCGTCACGCAGGTCCTGTTCGTGGAAGTCCGTGCATAGCGAACTGGCGCAGGGGTACACCAGACGCGTGTCTTCCGGATGCGCAGCAGCGAGCGCAGGCGTTTCCGGGTGTCCATGGATGAGGGCGGCCATGCTGCAAGGGTAGGCACCCATCGGCGCGGGCTCCTTGACTCCGGTCAAGAAGAGGGCGGTTTGATGCGGGGTGTTGCAAGGGCGACAAGGACCAGCAAAACGGGAGGATGCGCTAAAGTTCCGGATTGACGGGCGATGGGTCGCCGGGAGTGCTGGGCCGATGTTTTCACGTTTGCGGCTGACCAATTTCAAGGCATGGCGGGACACGGGGAACATCGCCCTGCGGCCGGTGACCATGCTGCTGGGGACGAACTCCTCCGGAAAATCCTCGCTGATCCAGAGCCTGCTGCTGCTGAAGCAGACCGTGCAGTCGCCGGACCGGACCATCCACCTGAATCTGGGCGGAGACGAGACCAACGATCTGTTCAACTTCGGCGGATTCCAGGATCTGCTGAAGCAGGGCACGGACGCACCGCGGCAATTCTCCATCGGTTTCGAGTTCGAGCGTGGTGAGTCGTCGCGGGTCGGCAGCGGCCAGTTCCATTGCGCGTACGGGCAGACATCCAGCGGCAGCGTGGTGACGCAATCGCTTTCCATCAAAGGCGGCAAGCGTGAATTCCGCGCGGTGCGCCGTGACAAGGGAACCTATTCGGTTTACGTGGATCGCGAATCCCAGCCGCGCGGCAAGGGCCGGCACCTGGCGCCGGAACGTTCCATTGCGTTGCCTGCGGAGGCGATTGCCCTGTTGGGCGTGGATGGCCAGTTCGCACAGGATTTGAGCCTCAGCCTGCGCAGGGAACTGGAGAACATCAGTTACCTGGGGCCGCTGCGGCGCAAGCCGGAGCGCGACTATGCCTGGAACCGCACCAACCCGGGCGAAGTGGGAAGCGATGGTCATCGCGCCATCGACGTGTTGCTGGCCAGCACCCTGCTGAAGGGTGAGGAACAGCATCGGGTCATCAATGGCGTATCGAAATGGCTGGCGCGCATGAAGGTGGCCGATCGGCTGGAAGTGCGCCAGGAAGGCCGCTCGCATCGTTACTCGCTGATCCTGCATCGCGATGGCGTGGTGTCCAATCTGCACGATGTCGGCATCGGTATTTCGCAGGTGTTGCCGGTACTGGTGGTGGCGTATTCCGCACCTGCCGGCAGTGCGATCCTGCTGGAAGAGCCCGAGATCCACCTGCATCCCCTGGCGCAGTCGGCGCTGGCCGAACTGTTCGTGGAGGTCAGCCGCGAACGCAACGTGCAGTTCATCGTGGAGACCCATTCCGAACACCTGTTCCGGCGCATGCAGACCTTGATGGCGGGCGAAACGGTATCCACTGATGACTGCGCCATGTACTTCGTCGAGCGCGCGGCCGGTGATGCGCGCTTGCGCACGCTGGACGTGGATCCGTATGGCCGGGTGAAGAATTGGCCGGAAGGGTTCTTCGGCGATGCGCTGGGCGAAACCCGTGAACAGGCGCGATTGATGCTGGAGCGGCAGAAGCGGGCCCGTCAGTGAGGGCCCGCTATGTGGTGGACACCAATGTGCTGATTGCTGCCAGCGCGGCAGCGCCCGGCCGTGATGGCGAACTGGATGCCACGCCGGAGGATCCGGCGCTGCGGCTGGAAGTCTGGGCGTGGCTGGACCAATTCCAGCAGAGCGAAAGCCGGATGGTGCTGGACAACGCCGGCAAGATCTTCGAGGAATACCAGCGCAAGCTCGGCTTCGGTGATTTCGGCACCCAGGTGGTCATGCATAAATGGAGCACGGCGGCCGTGGACAACGTGGAGGTGGCCTATGATGCGGATGGCTCGGGCATCCTGCCCGATGCATTGATGCCCGTGGTGCAGGATGGCGCCGACAGGAAAATGGTGGCCGCGGGTTTGTCTTCCTTGAAGGAATTCGGCGAAGGCTGCATCGTCTTTGCCGGGGATACGGACTGGCATGATTGGGAGGCCGACTTGCTGGAACACGGGCTCATCCTGGAGCCGATCATCGAAGCCTGGTCGCGTGCCAAGCATGCCGAGAAAATGAAACGATGACAGGTGACGACGACTTCTTCCGCTTTCCCACCACGGCGCACCTGGCCTGGCTGGGCGGCGGTCCCACGCCCCGTGACGACAAAGTGCTCTCGCCTGCCGAGGTGGATCAACTGCTGGCTGGTGACGTGGTGGTGGAGGAAAAGCTGGATGGCGCCAACCTCGGCTGGTCGCTGGATCCCGAGGGCGAAGTGCGTGGACAGAATCGTGGCCAGTACCTGGTGCAGTTCCATGCCGGCCAGTTCATGCGTGTGCCGGCCTGGCTCGAGATCCATGGCGATGACCTGTGCAAGGTGCTGACGCCGGACCTGATTTTGTTCGGGGAATGGTGTGCGGCGAAGCACTCGCTGGATTACGACCGCTTGCCGGACTGGTTCCTGTTGTTCGATGTCTACGAGCGTTCCGAGGGACGGTTCTGGAACACGCAGCGCCGCAACGAACTCGCGGCCGAAGCGGGCCTGGCCACAGTGCCCCGCGTATTCGAAGGCAGGACCACGTTGCCGCAGCTGAAGGACATGTTGTCACGCCTTCCCAGCCATTACCGCAATGGCCCCATGGAGGGCGTGGTGGTGCGGCGTGAATCGGATGAAGCGGGCCTTGCGCGTGCCAAGCTGGTCCGTGCGGGATTCACCCAGGCCATCGAAAGCCATTGGCGCAACCGTGCCATCGAATGGAACCGCGTGGATTTTTCCGAAGGCTATTGATCCGGCCGGATGCGAAAGGCTCAGCAGTCTGCTTCGTCGCCCAGGATGATGCGCGCGCCGCGCTGGTAGCTCCAATACGCCCAGGCCCAGTTGAGCAGCACGACCAGACGGTTGCGGAAACCGATCAGGAAGAACACGTGCGCGCCCAGCCAGAACCACCATGCCAGCAGTCCGGACAACTTCAGCTTGCCGACATGGACGACGGCAGCCATGCGGCCGATGGTGGCGAGGTTGCCGAAGTCGCGGTAACGGAACGGGCCGGTGGCCTGTCCGCGCAGTCTTGCCATGATCGCCGCGCCCACGTGCCGGCCCATCTGCTTGGCGGCAGGCGCCACGCCGGGGACCGGCTGGCCATCGGCGGTTTTTACCGATGCGAGATCACCGGCCACGAAGATATCCGGATGTCCCGGAATGCTCAGGTCGGGCTGCACGATGACGCGCCCGGCCCGATCCAGCGGCACGTCCAGCGCGCGCGCCAGCGGCGAGGCGGCCACGCCTGCGGCCCACACCACGGTGCGTGACGCAACGAAGTCTTCGCCCAACTGGTAGCCGTCCTCGCGGATGTCGCTGACCGGCGTGCCGGTGACCACCTCCACGCCGAGTTTCTGCAACTGCGCCGAGGCACGTGCGGAAAGGTCCTCGGGGAACGATGCCAGCACGCGCGGACCCGCTTCGATCAGGCACACACGCGCTTCCGCCGGATCGATGTTGCGGAACTCGTTCTTCAGCGTGTGGCGGGCGATTTCGGCGAGGGTGCCTGCCAGTTCCACGCCGGTCGGTCCACCGCCGACGATGGCGAAATTCAGCCAGGCCGCGCGTTGCAACGGGTCCGTTTCCGCCTCGGCGCGTTCAAATGCCAGCAACAGTTTGCGGCGCAGGTCCAGGGCATCGTCGAGTGTCTTCAGCCCGGGCGCATGCCGTGCCCATTCGTCGTGGCCGAAGTAGGCATGGGTGGCGCCGGTCGCGAGCAGCAGGTGATCGAACGCCAGCACGCTGCCGTCATCCAGTGTCACCGTCTTGTCGCCGGGCGTGATGTCACGCACGCTGGCCAACCGTACTTCCACGTTGCGTTGCTTGCGCAGGATATGCCGGAGCGGAGCGGCAATATCGGGTGCCGACAATCCGGCGGTGGCGACCTGGTAGAGCAGGGGCTGGAACAGGTGGTGATTGTGGCGATCGACCAGGGTGATCCGCACAGGTGCCTTGGCCAGCGCGCGTACCGCCCACAGGCCGGCGAAACCGCCGCCGATGACGACGACATGTGGGCGCGGGGTTCCGGGAGTGGCGTCCATGCCGCGCATTCTACGCGGCAATCAGGCGAGGTTTCAGTGATGATCTGTCCTGGCCCAGCCGAAGGTTTCCAGTAGGTGGGCATCAATGGCGGATATCACGGATGGGCGTTTGGCGTGCGTCCAGAATCCGATGGCATCGATTTCCTCATTGCAGGCAAACGGTGCGGGTGAGTCGATCCGTGCCAGATACAAGGCGCCATGGCGGACATGCGGCATTTCGTCTGCTGCATTGCCCGGCACTTCGAGTTCCAGCAAGGCACGCCAAGCTAGCCCTCCGCTTGGCGTCTGGCCGGACTCTTCGAAAAACTCCCTCATGCCGCATTGCGATGCCGATTCTTCGCCTTCAACCCAGCCGCCGGGCAACTCCCACACGTTCCGCTGGCGGTTGTGCACCAGCAGGACTCCTGCGGGTGAGCTGGCCAAGACGAGCACGAAGCATGGACGCACGTTGGCGGCCATCGCCTCGATGTCATGAATCGCCAGCAGGCGCTCGCCGCGCTCGTTTTCCAACGGCGTCATGATGGTTTCACTTCCGTCGCGGTATCTCAGTGCGCCTGCGCGTCACCGGCAGCCACGGGTGCCGGATCACGCAATTCGCGCCGCAGCGGCTTGCCCACGTTGGTCTTGGGCACGCTGTCGCGGAACTCGATGATGCGTGGCCGCTTGTAGCCGGTGAGTTCGTGCTGGCACCAGGCCTTGACCTGGGCCGCCGTCAGCGAGGGATCACTGCGCACGATCACCGCTTTCACCACTTCGCCGGAATGCTCGTCGGGTACGCCGACCACCACGGCTTCGCGCACGCCGGGCATGGCCGCCAGCACGTCTTCCACTTCGTTGGGGTACACGTTGAAGCCGGACACCAGGATCATGTCCTTCTTGCGGTCCACGATGTAGAAGAAACCATCTGCATCCATCCGTGCCATGTCACCGGTATGCAGCCAGCCTTCCGCGTCGATGACCTTGGCGGTTTCCTCGGCTTGCCGCCAGTAGCCGGCCATCACTTGGGGACCCCGCACGCACAGCTCGCCCACGGCATCGGTATCCGCCAGCGCGTGGCCGTCCTCGTCCTTCAGGCAGCAATCGGTGGAGGGAATAGGCAGGCCGATGGCGCCGTTGTAGTCGGCCAGGTCCAGCGGATTGATGCAGACTGCGGGCGAGGTTTCCGTCAGGCCGTAGGCTTCGATCAGCGGCACGCCGGTGGCCTGTTTCCAGCGTTCGGCCACGGCACGTTGCACGGCCATGCCGCCGCCCAGGGAAACCTTGAGTTGCGAGAAGTCGATGCGTTCGAAACCGGGTGTATGCAGCAATCCGTTGAACAGTGTGTTGACGCCGGTGATGGCGCTGAACCGCGTCTTCTGCAACTGGCGCACGAAGCCAGGCATGTCACGTGGATCGACGATCAGGTGGTTGTGTCCGCCGATGCGCAGGAACACCAGGCAGTTCGCCGTCAACGCGAAGATGTGGTACAGCGGCAGCGCAGTGATGACCGCCTCTTCGCCATCCTTCAGGTCACCGCCCACCCAGGCCGAGGCCTGCAGCATGTTCGCGATGAGGTTGCGGTGGGTCAGCATGGCGCCCTTCGCCACGCCGGTGGTGCCGCCGGTGTATTGCAGGAAGGCAAGGTCGCCGGACTGGATCCGCGCGTCTTCCACCGGGTGGCGTGCGCCGCGCTTGAGGGCATCACGGAAGCTGGTCGCACCGGGGATGCGGTAGTCCGGCACCTGCTTGCGCACGTGGCGCAGGACGAAATCGACCACCGTGCCCTTGGCGCGGCCCAGCAGGTCGCCCATGCGGGTGATGACCACGTGCTCGACACGGGTATCGTGCAGCGCGTCTTCCAGCGTGTGCGCGAACATTTCCATGGCCACCACCACGCGTGCGCCCGAGTCCGCCAGTTGGTGGTGCAATTCGCGCGCGGTGTACATGGGGTTGGTGTTGACCACTACCAGGCCGGCCCGC
>JBQGFJ010000297.1:0-1663 GCA_052040085.1 Pseudoxanthomonas sp. | reverse complement strand
GTTCGTCGGCAACCTGAAGAAGGACACCGAGGTGGTGGACTGGGCCGTGGCCTGGCTGCCGGAGGGCGCGCTGGTACAGGAAAGCTACGTCAACCTGATCCCCACTGCCCAACATGGCACCCACGTCAACGGGCTGCGAAGCGGATTGACCGATGCGCTGAGGGAGTTCTGTGATTTCCGCAACCTGTTGCCACGCGGCGTGAAGCTGGCCCCGGAAGACGTGTGGGACCGGGTGGGCTTCGTGCTGTCGCTGAAAATGACCGATCCGCAATTCAGCGGCCAGACCAAGGAGCGCCTGAGCTCACGCCAGGCGGCCGGCTTCATCGAAGGTGCTGCGCACGACGCATTTTCGCTCTGGCTCAACCAGCACACCGATCTGGGCGAGCGCATCGCGCAGATCGCCATCGAACGTGCCAGCGCGCGCCTGAAAACCGAAAAACAGGTGGTCCGCAAGAAGGTCACCCAGGGGCCTGCCCTGCCCGGCAAGCTCGCCGACTGCATCAGCCAGGACCTGTCGCGCACCGAACTGTTCCTGGTGGAAGGCGATTCGGCCGGTGGCAGTGCAAAGCAGGCACGCGACAAGGATTTCCAGGCCATCCTGCCACTGCGCGGCAAGATCCTGAATACCTGGGAAGTTGCCAGCACCACCGTGCTGGCCTCCGAGGAAGTGCACAACCTGGCGGTCGCCATTGGTTGCGACCCGGGCAAGGACGATATCTCCGGCCTGCGCTACGGCAAGGTGGTGATCCTGGCCGACGCCGACTCCGACGGCCTGCACATTGCCACCCTGCTGAGTGCGCTGTTCCTGAAGCACTTCCCGGCACTGGTGCGTGCCGGCAACATTTTCGTCGCCATGCCGCCGCTGTTCCGCGTGGACGTGGGCAAACAGGTGTTCTACGCGCTGGATGAAGAGGAAAAGCGCCTGCTGCTGGAAAAGATCGAACGCGAGAAGATCCGTGGCGCGGTGAATGTCACCCGCTTCAAGGGCCTGGGCGAAATGAACCCCTCGCAGCTGCGCGAATCAGCCATCCATCCGGATACCCGCCGCCTCGTGCAATTGACCGTGGACGATGGCACCGAGACGCATGGCCTGATGGACATGTTACTGGCGAAGAAGCGGGCGAGTGATCGGAAGGCGTGGCTGGAAACGAAGGGTGACCTGGCCTCGCTGGAAGTTTGATCGGCCATTCGTTTCCATCGGCCGTTGCGACGGCATCATTGTCGCCGCATCGGAAAAATCACTGCGGCGCGGCTGGAAACGAAGGGCGACCTGGCTTCGCTGGAAGTTTGATCAAGCCAGGCAAGCCGGCTCAAACGGCCACTCATTCAGGAGTGGCCAGCATCATCACACTCAAGATGCCAAGACACTTTCCAGCAGGCGCCGTATCACCACCTGCGCATTCGCCGCCTTGGTTTCATCGTAGGCAAAGGATGCTTCGTCCATGTAGATGCGCTGGCTGGTTTCCAGTTGCACCGCATCCACGCCATTGCCCGGATCACCATAGTGGCGCGTGATATAGCCGCCCTTGAAACGGCCATTGGCGACGAAGCCATAATCCGTCTGCGCAGCCAGGACGGCCTCCAGCCGTTGCTGCAACATTGGTGAGCAACTGGTCCCACTGGCCGTACCCAGGTTCAGGTCCGGAAGTCGTCCATCGAAAAG
>JBQGFJ010000296.1:0-4635 GCA_052040085.1 Pseudoxanthomonas sp. | reverse complement strand
AAGCAGAAGGTAGGTGAAGGCACCTCGCTGCAGTGGCCGGCCGGCATTGGCGGCAAGGGCAACGAAGGCGTGACGGCTTACGTGAAGCAGATCGTGGGCGGCATCGGCTATGTCGAATTGTCCTACGCACTGCAGAACAAGCTCTCGCATACCCAGCTGAAGAATGCCGCCGGCCGCTTCGTGCAGCCGAGCGAGGAAACCTTTGCCGCGGCCGCCGCCAGCGCCGACTGGGCGGGCAGCAAGGATTTCTTCCTGGTGATGACCAACGCCCCGGGTGACAACGCCTGGCCGATCACCGCCACCAACTTCATCCTGATGCACCGCAAGCCCAAGAATGTTGCCAGCGCCAAGAACGCCCGCGACTACTTCCGCTGGGTCTATGCCAATGGCCAGGACCAGGCACGTGCATTGGATTATGTCCCGCTGCCGGACTCACTGGTCCGCCAGATCGAAGCGTATTGGAGCAAGACCCTGACGTTCTGAACCGGAAGTCCCTCTCTCCCCTTCCGTGTTCGTTCCCGCACGGGCCGCAAGGCCCGTGTTTTTTATTTGCGGCCGCGCAATCAACAAAGGTCCGGCCCGCGTTGGAGCGGCCTTGGCCGGGAGGCGCACCCCATCAAAAGGCATCGCCGGCAGGGCCGCTCCTGCAAAGCAAGGTCAATTGCCGGGACAGCGTCATACGGCTGTAACAAAAACATCATTTCATGTGCAGGGTCCGCTGGCCGCCCGGCCAGCCTTGCCGCTACGGAGCGATACATGAACCTCTCGAAGGCCCGCCTGGCCGCCCTCTCCCTGTCGATCGCCCTGGTGGTGTCCGCCTGCCAGCCCTCCGGCGAGAGCGCTGCTCCCCAAGCACCGGCCACGGGTGCCGACACCACTGCACCCGCCGGTTCCTCGGACCGGGTAGCCACGGATATCTCCGGCGCCGGCGCCTCGTTCGTCTATCCGCTGATGTCCAAGTGGTCCGCCGACTACAACGCCGCCACCCGCAACAAGGTCAATTACCAGTCCATCGGTTCCGGTGGCGGCATCGCCCAGATCAAGGCGGGCACCGTGGACTTCGGCTCCACTGACAAGCCCCTTCCCAGCGAGGAGCTCGCCGCTTCCAACCTGGGCCAGTTCCCATCCGCCATCGGCGGCGTGGTCCCGGTATTCAATCTGGAAAACATCGAGGCCGGCAAGCTGCGCCTGACCGGCTCCGTGCTGGCCGAAATCTTCCTGGGCAAGATCACCACCTGGAACGACCCGGCCATTGCCGCGCTGAACCCGGGCGTCGACCTGCCTTCGGCCAAGATCAGCATCGTCCACCGCTCCGACGGTTCGGGCACCACCTTCAACTTCTCCAACTACCTGTCCAAGGTCAGCCCGGACTGGAAGCAGAAAGTCGGCGAAGGCACTTCGGTCCAGTGGCCCAGCGGCGTTGGCGGCAAGGGCAACGAGGGCGTGGCGTCCTACGTGAAGCAGATCAAGGGCTCCATTGGCTACGTGGAACTGGCTTACGCCCTGCAGAACGGCATGCCCTATGCCTCGCTGCAGAATTCGGCCGGTAACTGGGTGCAGCCGAACGACGCAAGTTTCGCCGCCGCCGCCGCCACCGCGGACTGGGCCAACAGCACCGATTTCAACCTGGTGATCACCGATGCGCCCGGCACCGATGCCTGGCCGATCACCGCCACCAACTTCATCCTGGTGTCGAAGCAGCCGAAGGATGCGGCACGCAACCAGGCCACGCTGGACTTCTTCAAGTGGGCCTTCGAAGAGGGCCAGGCACAGGCCACCGACCTGCACTACGTCCCGCTGCCGGCGGAACTGGTCAGCCAGATCGAGGCGTACTGGGAAAGCGAATTCAAGTGATCAACGCAGCGCCCGCATCTTGCGGGCGCTTGCCTTGTTGCCTTCCCCGCCACGACGGGGAAGGCCTGAACTCCTCCGATCCATATGAACAACCCGTCCCCACAGGATGGGCACCACGAGCCAGACAGACGACATGAGCGCTACTGCCCTGCCCGCTCCTCCTTCCAGCCGTGATATCCGCGATGCCCGCGCCGACCGGATCTTCCGCACCGTACTGGGCATCACCGTGGTTTTCGTCCTGGTGGCGCTGGCCTGTGCCGCCTTGTCGATGCTGTGGGGCGGCCGCCATGCCCTGCAAAGCCAGGGCCTGAGCTTCTTCTTCTCTTCCACCTGGAACCCGGTGGAAAACCAGTTCGGTGCACTCGCGCCGATCTACGGCACCCTGGTGACCGCGATCATCGCCATGCTGATCGCGGTTCCCATCAGCTTCGGCATCGCCTTCTTCCTGACCGAAGTCGCACCGCGCTGGCTGCGCGGCCCCGTCGGCACCGCCATCGAACTGCTGGCCGGCATTCCCTCGATCATCTACGGCATGTGGGGCCTGTTCGTGCTGGTCCCGGTGATGACCGAATACGTGACCCCGTGGCTCAACGACAACCTGGGCCCGCTGCCCATCATCGGCCCGCTGTTCCAGGGTCCGCCACTGGGCATCGGCATGCTCACCGCCGGCTTCGTGCTGGCCATCATGGTGATTCCCTTCATCTCCTCGGTGATGCGCGAAGTGTTCCTGACCGTACCGACCCGACTGAAGGAATCCGCGTACGCGCTTGGCGCCACGAAGTGGGAAGTCAGCTGGGACATCGTGCTGCCCTACACCCGCTCGGCAGTCATCGGCGGCATCTTCCTGGGCCTGGGCCGCGCACTGGGCGAAACCATGGCCGTGGCGTTCGTGATCGGCAACTCGGTGAAGTTGTCCGCCTCGCTGCTGGAGCCCGGCACCACCATCGCCGCACTGATCGCCAACGACTTCGGCGAAGCCACCGAAACCTATCGCTCGGCGCTGCTGCTGCTCGGCTTCGTACTCTTCATCGTCACCTTCGTGGTGCTGGCCATCGCACGCATCATGCTGTCCAGGCTGTCACGCAAGGAGGGCAACTGACATGGGCACCAACACGCTGTACCTGCGCCGCCGCATCGTGAATGTCGTTGCCCTGGTGCTGGCCTGCGCCACGGCCGTGTTCGGCCTGTTCTTCCTTGGCTGGATCCTGTGGACCCTGCTTGCCAAGGGCCTGCAAGGCATCAACTGGAACCTGTTCACCCAGATGACGCCGCCGCCCATGGAAGAAGGCGGTTTGCTCAACGCTTTCTTCGGCAGCGCCGTGATGTGCGCACTGGCCATCCTGATCGGCGCGCCGCTGGGAGTGGCCGCCGGCACCTGGCTCGCCGAATTCGGCAATGCACGCAAGGCGGGCGAAATCGTCCGTTTCGTCAACGACATCCTGCTGTCCGCACCTTCCATCGTGCTGGGCCTGTTCATCTATACCTTGTGGGTGATGCAGACCGGCGGGCAGTTCTCCGGTTTCGCCGGTGCACTGGCCCTGGCCTTCATCGTGCTGCCGGTCGTGGTACGCACCACTGACGAAATGTTGCGACTGGTGCCCACGCAGATGCGTGAAGCCGCGCTTTCACTGGGTGTGCCGCAGTGGAAGGTCACCACCCAGGTGCTGTACCGCAGCGCCTCGGCCGGCATCGTCACCGGCATCCTGCTCTCGCTGGCGCGCATCAGCGGCGAAACCGCACCGCTGTTGTTCACCGCATTCGGCAACCTGTACTGGAACGCCAACATCTTCAAGCCAATGGCCAGCGTGCCGGTGGTGATGAACCAGTTCGCCGGTAGCCCCTACGAATCGTGGCAGACGCTGGCCTGGGCTGGCGCCCTGGTGCTGACCGTCTTCGTGTTGCTGGTCAGCCTGGCCGCACGCGGAATTCTGCTGCGCAACCGCATTTCCAATGACTGATTTCTCCACGGAGCCGTCCATGAACGACATCCAGCACGCCGCGCCCGTCCCCACCCGGATCAACGTGGCTCGCCATGCCGAGGACAACCTGCCTTCCTCGTCCACCAAGATTTCAACCCGCGGCCTGGACTTCTACTACGACAAGGTCCACGCGTTGAAGGGCATCAACCTGGATATCCCGGAGAAGCGCGTGACTGCGCTGATCGGTCCTTCCGGTTGCGGCAAATCCACGCTTCTGCGCATCTACAACCGCATCTACGCGCTGTATCCCAAGCTGGAAGCACGCGGCGAAGTGCTGCTGGACGGCGAGAACATCCTCTCGCCCAAGTACCCGATGAACCGCCTGCGCAGCAAGGTGGGCATGGTGTTCCAGAAGCCAGTGCCGTTCCCGATGACCATCTACGAAAACGTGGCCTACGGCATCCGCCACCACGAGCGCCTCAACAAGGCCGATATGGACGTGCGCGTGGAACAGGCACTGCGCCAGGGCGCGCTGTGGGACGAGGTCAAGGACAAGCTCGGCCAGAGTGCACTGGGCCTGTCCGGTGGCCAGCAGCAACGCTTGTGCATTGCACGTGCCGTGGCGCTGCGCCCGTCGGTGCTGCTGCTGGACGAGCCGACCTCGGCGCTGGATCCGATCTCGACCAGCCGCATCGAGCAGCTGGTCGAGGAACTGAAGAACGACTACACCATCGCCATCGTCACCCACAACATGCAGCAGGCCGCGCGCGTGAGCGACTACACCGCCTTCATGTATCTGGGCGATCTGATCGAACATGACGCCACCTCGATCATCTTCTCGCGTCCGTCCAAGCAGCAGACC
>JBQGFJ010000295.1:0-2253 GCA_052040085.1 Pseudoxanthomonas sp. | reverse complement strand
GCGCTGGAAATATCCAGGCTGGCTTCCATCGAGGTCGCACCCGCTGGGTTCAGCCGCTCGCTGTCCCAGTCAAACATGGGCGAAAGCACCAACAGCAATGCGATCAGCACATGCAGGCCGATCGCCCACGCCACTGCGCGGCCGAGCCCTTCGTCCTGGGGTGCTACGTGCCGTGGGAGGGTCTCGGCATGCATCGCGGCTTACTGCTTGCTCCACAGCACGACATTGGTCACCTTGGCCTTCCTCAAGGCTTCGGTGGCATCGATGACGCGCTGGTAAGGGGCATCGGCATCACCGGCCAGCAGTACCCGCAGCTCGTCGCCTTGCTGGGCCTTGATGGGGGCAAGCAGGGCCTCCAATTGGTTGGCATCAATTTCCCGCGGCTTGTTGTCACCCGGCAACTGCAAGCCCAGGCGGCCATCGGGATACGCGACCACGATGATGGGATCATTGCGGGTCTCCACCGCCTTGGCGGTGGAGGAAGGCAATTTGACGTCCACGCTCAGGGTGAGCAGTGGCGCCGTCACCATGAAGATGATCAACAGCACCAGCATCACGTCGATATAGGGGACGACGTTGATCTCGGATTTCAGCTTGCGCCGCTTGCGGTGGAAAATGCTTCCGGCCATGGTGACCTCCGCTTATTCGGCCGAAGCCTGGCGCTGCAGGATGGAGCTGAACTCCTCGGCAAAACTTTCGTAACGCACCGCCAGCCGTTCCACGCGGGTGGTGAAGCGGTTGTAGGCCCAGACCGCGGGAATCGCCACGAACAGGCCGATGGCAGTGGCGAACAAGGCTTCGGAAATGCCCGGCGCCACCGCGGCAATGCCGGCCTGTTCGCCGCTGTTGAGCATGTCATGCATGGTGACCATGATGCCGAACACCGTACCCACCAGACCCACGTAGGGAGCGGTGGAACCGATGTTCGCCAGCAACTCCAGGTTGCGCTCCAATTGATCCACTTCGCGCGTATAGGTCACCCGCATGGCACGCTGCGCGCCTTCCAGCTGCGCCCGCCCATCCAGGCCGCGCTTGTCGCGCAGGCGGGCGAATTCACGGAAACCGGATTCGAAGATGGATTCCAGGCCGGTGACTGCGCGATTGCGGTCGGTCGCGGCTGAATACAACTTGTTCAGATCGGCACCGGACCAGAACCGGTTCTCGAATTCGTCGGCATCACGGTTGGCGTTCTTGAACACGCGCGCCTTGCGGAAAATGATCACCCCGCTGATCAGCGAACCGGCCAGCAGCAGCAACACGATCAACTTCACCGGCAGGCTGGCCCGCAGCATCAGGTCGAAGTAATTGATGCCCTGGTGGGCGGCCGTGGCGGCAGCGGCCTCGACGACGGTGCCGGCTTCTTCCGGCAGGGCCTGCACCACGGTGGCCAGGAGCGATGCAATCATCCGTTGTTCCTCAGGTTTCGGGGTTGTCGGCGGGAATCACGAGCCGCGCGAATGCATCATGTAACGCACCAGGCAGCGGTTTGGGTCTGAACGCAGCGGCGGCGAGCGATGCCACCCGCACTTCCGCGGTCAGCAACAGTTCGTCGCCACGCACGATGGACTGTCTAAACACTACGCTGGCGCGCCGGCACTGCTGCAGTTCCACACGTACCTGCAACAAGTCATCCAGACGCGCCGGCTTGATGAAATCCAGCTGCATCGAACGTACCGCGAACACCAGGTCGTGTTCCGCACGCAGGCGCTCCTGTCCCAGTCCCTGCGCACGCAACCATTCGGTGCGGGCGCGTTCCAGGAAGGCGGCGTACTGCGCGTGGTAGACCACGCCACCGGCGTCGGTATCTTCCCAGTACACGCGTGTCGGCCAACTGAATGAAGGCCGTGATGCGTCATTTGCGATTCGTGATTCGGAGAGCAAGGGCCGAACTCCTGTCATGTCATGGGTTTCCACACATAAGGACGGGAATTTCAGAAAAGCGCTTCCGAATCACCCGCTCCCGGCCCTAGATCCCGCCGGGGCTTCAAGCCCAGGTGCAGGTAGGCCTTGCGCGTGGCCATGCGGCCACGGGCGGTGCGCACCAGGAAGCCCTGCTGGATCAGGTAGGGCTCGATCACGTCTTCCAGGGTCCCGCGCTCTTCCGAGAGGGCGGCAGCCAGTGACTCCACGCCTACCGGCCCACCGTCGAAATTGTCGATGATGGTGCGCAGCATGCGGCGATCCAGCTCGTCGAAGCCTTCCGGGTCCACGTTGAGCATCTGCATGGCAGCGTTGGCTACGTCATGATCGATG
>JBQGFJ010000294.1:0-1669 GCA_052040085.1 Pseudoxanthomonas sp. | reverse complement strand
GGTTCGGGCAAGTCGGTCGCGGTCAACGCGATGGTGCTGTCGCTGCTGTACAAGGCATCCGCGAAGGACGTGCGCATGCTGATGATCGACCCGAAGATGCTGGAGCTCAGCGTCTACGAGGGCATTCCGCATCTGCTGGCGCCGGTGGTCACCGACATGAAGGAGGCCGCCAACGGCCTGCGCTGGTGTGTGGCCGAGATGGAGCGCCGCTACAAGCTGATGAGCGCGGTGGGCGTGCGCAACCTGGCCGGCTTCAACAAGAAGGTCAAGGACGCGCAAGACGCCGGGCAGCCATTGCTGGACCCGCTGTTCAAGCCGAATCCCGACTTGAGCGAAGCGCCGCCGGCGCTGGAAACGCTGCCTTGCATCGTCGTGTTCATCGACGAATTCGCCGACATGATGATGATCGTCGGCAAGAAGGTGGAAGAGCTCATCGCCCGCCTGGCGCAGAAGGCACGCGCCGCCGGTATCCACTTGATCCTGGCCACGCAACGGCCTTCGGTGGACGTCATCACCGGCCTGATCAAGGCCAATATTCCCACCCGCATCGCCTTCCAGGTCTCCAGCAAGATCGACTCGCGCACCATCCTGGACCAGTCCGGCGCAGAGACGCTGTTGGGGCAGGGCGACATGCTCTATCTGCCACCCGGCACGGCCATGCCGGAACGCATCCATGGCGCCTTCGTCAGCGACGAGGAAGTGCATCGCGTGGTGGAACACCTCAAGGCCACCGGCAAGGCCGATTACATCGAAGGCGTGCTGGACGAAGCGCAGACCATGTACGACGGCAGCAGCGTCAGTGCCACTGGCCTGCCGGAAGCCAGCAGCAGTGGCGGCGATGAGTCCGATCCGCTGTATGACGAGGCGGTCAAGATCGTCACCGAAAGCCGCCGCGCTTCCATTTCCGGTGTACAGCGCCGCCTCAAGATCGGCTACAACCGCGCTGCACGCCTGATCGAAGCCATGGAAGCCGCGGGCGTAGTCACCCCGCCGGAACACAATGGCGACCGCCAGGTGCTGGCACCGCCGCCGCCCCGGGACTGAACCCCGAGACAAGCCCCACGACGGACCCCGAAAGTCGATGGGGCGTATTCAGTTTCGCCTCGGCACACTCGCCGCGAATCCTCCACGGAACCATCCCATGCTTCGCACCGCACGCTACGCACTCGCCGCCACCGCTTTGTTCGCAGGCACCGCGTTCGCAGGTGCCCGTGACGAACTCAACACTTTCACCACCGGACTGAAAGGCCTTGAAGGGCAGTTCGTCCAGCAGGTCTACGATGGCGGCGGCAAGCTGAAGGAAACCTCCAGCGGCCGCATTGCGCTCTCCGTGCCGCGGCAGTTTCGTTGGGAATCCGTCAAACCCTACCAACAGTTGATCGTGGCCGATGGCAGCAAGGTCTGGGTCCATGACCCGGACCTGGAGCAGGTCACCGTGCGCGAGCAGGGTGCCGAAGAACAGAACAGCCCCTTGTCCGCCTTGACGGATCCCAGCCGTCTGGACCGGCAATTCAAGGTGGAAGAGGCTGGCAGCAATGGTGGCCTGCAATGGCTGTCCCTGACCCCGCGCGATGAAGGCGGTGCCAACTTCGTCTCCGCCAAGCTCGGGTTCGGGCCGAAAGGCTTGGCGAAAATGGAAATCGTGGACGTGGTGGGGCAAAGCACCCGC
>JBQGFJ010000293.1:0-52101 GCA_052040085.1 Pseudoxanthomonas sp. | reverse complement strand
GTATGCCTATGGTGACCTGGACCTGCAGGCCGATGACCTGACCCTGGGCAATGCCGAGAGCGATACCGGCGACACCGACATGGTGGTCACCGGTACGCTGTCGCTGGGCGATCTCACTGTGGGTGGCAACTGGACGCTGGAAGCGGTGACGGCGGATGTCGGCACGGCGGATATCACGGGTGATGCCGACCTCGTCGTCACCGATACGTTGGTGCTGGGCGACCTGGCCGTGGAGGGCAACTGGACGTTGGAAGCGGGAACGGCTGATATCGGCACCGCCACCGTGGCCGGCAATGCCACGCAGACCGTGGGCGCGCTGACGCAGCAACAGCTGACGGTGGGCGGTGACTGGGTACTGGAGGCGGGCGAAGCCGACATCGTCGCCGCTTCGATCCAGGGTGATGCGCGATTGCAGGCTGGCCGCCTCGGCATGAATACGCTGGCCGTGGCTGGCGATTGGCAGCTCGATGGCGGCGATGCGGTCGTGGAGCAAGCCACGGTGACGGGCGAAGTGGATGTCGCGTTGAGCGGCGACCTGTCGCTGGGCACGCTGGATGCGGGCTCTACCCGGATCGTTGTCACCAATGCTTCGCGTATCGGCCGTCTGGGCATTGAAGGCGATCTGGACCTGCAGGTCCGTGAAAACCTGTCACTGGGCACGGCGGTAGTCAGTGACGATGCGCGCCTGGCCCATATCGGCCCGGCCGGGACGCTGGCCTATGACGAGCTGCACATCGGCCAGACGCTGGAGGTAACGGGTGCCGGTGACTGGATCGGCCGTCATGCCGATGTACAGGGCGACGCGCGCTTCGACGTGGGTTCGGCCGACCTGGGTACGCTGCAAAGCAGGACTGGCCATCTGGTACTGGATGCGGCGCGCGCCTTTGATGTCGATGAACTGCACAGCCTGCAAGGCCGTGTGGACCTGACGTCTGGATCCGCCGACCTGGGCAATGTCACCGCGGCCTTGACGCTGGATGCCCATGTCATGGAAGGCCCGCTGCGCATCCTGACCGGACGCAGTGGCGGCAACCTGACCTTGAGCGGCGAAGCCGGTTCCCATGCCGACATCCACTTCGGCGTGCCTGCCGATCCGGCGGATCCGGATGTGCTGACGGCCTCGCATCTGTGGTCTGGCCAAAACATGCTGGTGCAAACCGATGGCGACATCTTCGGCGGCAATGCCGAGGCGGTAGGCGAAGTGCGCCTGATCGGGCGCAACATCAGCCTGGGCCGTGCACAAAGCCTGCAGTCGGACGTGTTCATGCAGGCCGAGAACGACATCGTGGGCCTGAAGGTGGAAGCCTTCGGTGACTTGAGCATCATCGCCGGTGGCAACCTGACCATGCCGGAAGTGGTGTTCGGTGGCACGTATTCCTTGAAGGCCGGCAACGACCTGCGGGTGGGCGTGGGCGGCAACCTGGATGTCGCCGGACTGGCCGAGGCTGGCCGTGATCTGTACTTCACCGTAGGCGGAAACATCGACCTGGCCGGCATCAAGGCCGGTCGCCATGTCGACGTGGATGCGGGCGGGTCGGTCCGCCTGGATGATGGCGTGGATGCCGGCGGCAACATCGACATCGATGCCGGTGGCGACATCGTGGTCCAGCGCGGCATCGTTTCCCACGGCGAATACGAAGGTGAGCCGATTTCCGGACGCATCACCCTGGATGCCGGCGGCGATGTGCAGGCAGGCGAAGTGGTGGCGCGCAATGGCGATATCGCGGTCAACGGACAGAACCTCAGCTTCGGCAATCTGTTCTCGTCCGAAGACATCGATTTGCTGGCACGTGGTGCCATCCGTGTCGGCACCAGCGAAAGCGGCGGTTACCAGGATTGGCGTGCCGAAAGCGATATCGAGTTCGACCGCCTGTTGGCCGGAGCCCAGACATTCCTGGATGGCTTGTTGGGCATCAAGGGCGGCGAGTTGCGCTCGGCTGGCGATGCCACCCTGCATGCGGGCTGGCGTAATGGCCAGGCATCGGATGCCGATGCCTGGCTGGACGAAGCCCATGCGCCGAACCTGAGCATCTTCGCGGGCAACCGGATCCACGTGGGCGATGGCAACATCGGCAAGTCGGTGGACCTGCACGGCCGCGACATGACGTTCCATGGTCGCCACACCGGCACCGGGCAACTGGTATTCCTGGCCGAAGGCAGTGGCGAACCCATCGCCGAGCGCCTGGATCTCCGCCTGGAAGCGAACGACATCCTGGTGCCGCGCCTGCATGTGGTGGATACCACGTTCCACACCACGTCCGACCGGGTGGACATCAAGGATGCGAAGGGCGTGGATTACCTGCGCCTGTACATGCCGCAGGCCACGGTGTTGATGGACAACACCACGCCGGATCATTTGGCCGAAGCCGACGTGCAGCTGCATGAGCTCGACAAGGCCTTCCAGTTGTTGCAGGAAGGCAAGGTGAGCACGACGAATGCCTATGTGGTGCACCGTCGTTATACCCACCAGGTACTGGTGCCGAACTTCCAGCAGGAGCACGGGGTGGATTCCCCGCTCCAGTACCAGCGCAACAGTGCGGCCGGTTACAGCGAACAGCACCTCTCGGAAGGCTTCACCACCGAGCGTACGGCAGCAATGCGTGGACGCATGTTCGTCAAGGGAACGGCGCCCGAGGGTTGGGAACTGGCCTGGTACTCACTGCCGGCAAGCGCACTGTTCAACCTGGTGCCGGACAGCGAGGATGAAGAAGATGAAGAAGGCGAAGGCCGCGAACAACGCAACCTGGGGGCAATGCTGTGGGGAAATTGATGCAATCGGGAATCTCGGCCTGTGCACTGGCGTGCATGTTGCTTTTGCCCGGACACGTGATGGCGCAGGTGCCATCGCAGATTGATCCTGGCCTGCAACGCCAGCGGATCCAGGACATGGAGCGGCAGCGTGCAGTCGAGGAGCGGGCACGGCAAGTCGAGGTGCCTGCCCTGCAGGGTGAAGCCGGCACGATGGCGGTGCAGATCGACCAGGATGCGGTCTTCGTGGTGCAGACCATCCAGTTCAGTCCGTCCAGGTTCCTGGATGCGGCGGAACTGGAAGCACTGGCCCGGCCCTATGTGGGCCGTGAGATCCGCTTTGCCGATCTGAATGAACTGCTGGCACAAATCAATGCGCTGTACGAACGGGCCGGACAGGTGACGGCACGGGCCATCATTCCGCCACAGACCTTGAATGATGGATTGCTCAAGATCCTGCTGGTCGAAGCCCGGGTGGATGAAGTGACCTGGGAAGGCGAACCTCGCCGGGTGGATCCCTCGTTCTACGATCGCCGTCTCGGGATAGAGCAGGGTGCGGTGCTGGATGCGCCCGCCCTGATGGCGGACATACAGCGTTTGAATGCCACTACGCCTGGCCCGCAGGTAAGCGCCAGCCTGGCGCCCGGGCAAACATTCGGGACCACGCGGGTGAACCTGCAGGCGTTCGAGCCCGAACGCCTGCAATGGATGGCATTCGCCAACAACCATGGCAACGTGGGCAGCGGACGGACTCAGTACGGCGGTACTTTCGTGTGGTTTTCACCCACGGGAGCGGCCGATTCGTTGACCGCCCTGGCCGTGTTGAGCGCGGATTCGCGTTTCGGCAGTCTCCGCTACAGTCGCCCCGTGAACCGTTACAACGGCGTGGTGTACGTGGAAGCCGGCGCGAACACCATGGAGATCACCGAGGGTCCTTATTCGGACCTCAACATTGAGGGTGATTCGCAGATCTACTCCGCAGGCTATGACCATCCCTGGTGGATAAATCCGAAGTGGCTGTTGCGCGGTGGTGTCGGCTACGTCCAACAGGGTTCGGAAACCACCATCGAAGGCTTGCCGCTCAGTGATACCGATATCGGCGAGTTCACGCTGAAGGGAACCGCTGAATACCGCAGTGCACCGTGGTACATCCGCTACGACCAGCGGATCAGGCAGGCTTCCACGGACAATCGCATCAGCGGAGAGAGCGGGAACTACGTGCTGTTCAACGGCGCAGGCTACCTGAGCCGCGTGTTCGGCGAGCGTTATGAGCTGGTCGGGCGTCTTGCCTGGCAACGCAGCAATGATGCGGAAAGCCTGCCCTCGGCACTGTATTTCCAGTTCGGTGGCGTGGGCGTCACCCGCGGCTATGATCCGGGCGTGATCGCCTCGCCGCACGGCATCGCGGTGAACCTGGAGGGTTATTGGCACCTCAACGAGCGTTGGCAGACTTTCCTGTTCTACGATTACGGCAAGGCCACGGAGCTGGGCACGCGCGACGTGACGTTGCAAAGTGCCGGCGCGGGCGTCAATTTCATCTGGAGCAAGCGCTTCAGCGTGAACCTGCTGGTCGCCAGCACCATGGAAGACGTGGTGCCGGACCAGGATGGCAGCCAGGTCCTGTTGCAGTTGCAGGCGCGCTGAGCGCACGTTCCACCCATTACATCCAGGGATAAAACCGACTCATGAGCACTACGTTGTTGTTGTACAAGCAGGTCAAGGCACTCAATCGCGACGAACACAAGGCTTTCCGGCTGAAGCAAGCCAATGAATGCAGCTTCGCCGCCAGCACGCACCTGGTGCCACTGGCTGGCCTGGAGTTCTACCAGGCGGCCCGGCACTACCCCATCGTGTTCATCGGCGAGGGCGAGAAGGCCGCGCCCATTGCGCTGCTGGGATTGAAGGAAGGGCAGAACACGTGCGTGGATGCCAACGGACAGTGGCTGGCCAACCAGTATGTCCCCGCCTTCGTGCGGCGTTACCCGTTCGTCCTGGCGCAAGGCAGCAACGAAGATTTCACGGTCTGCATCGATACGGAATTCCAAGGCTGGAATGAAGAGGAAGGCCAGCGCCTGTTTGCCGAAGATGGTGCTAACAGCGAGTACCTGGACGAAATGATCCGCTTCCTGCAGAACTTCACCCATGAAATGGATCGTACGCGCCGGTTCGTGGGCAGATTGCAGGAACTGGGGTTGCTGGAAAAGCGCAGCTTCAAACTAAGCCATGTCAGCGGCGAAAGCTTCGTGCTCAGCGACTTCCTTGCCGTGGACGAAGAGAAGTTCCTCAAGCTGGGCGACGAACAGGTATTGGCCCTGCACAAGGATGGATTCCTCGGCTGGGTCTACGCGCACCTGATGTCACTGGGCAACATCAACCAGTTGTTCGAGCGGCACCTGGCCGCGCGTTCGGCACCCGCGGATGCGGCCCGGGACTCGGACGAAGCCACGAAGGCGCCGGCGAAGAAATCCCGCACCAAGCGCTGAAAACCCCGGCATCCGGCATGGGTTGCCGGATGCCTTTCTGCCGCGATCAACCGCGGCCGTAGACATCCTCGAAGCGGACGATGTCGTCTTCGCCCAGATAGCTGCCGGACTGCACTTCGATCAGTTCCAGCGGCACCTGTCCGGGGTTTTCCAGGCGGTGCTTGACCCCCAGCGGGATGTAGGTGCTCTGGTTTTCGCTGAGCAGCAGCACCTCGTCGCCGCGGGTGATGCGGCCGGTGCCGCTGACCACGATCCAGTGTTCGGCACGATGGTGGTGCATCTGCAGGCTCAATGCGGCACCGGGTTTGACCGTGATGCGCTTGACCTGGAAACGCTCGCCCATGTCGATGGAGTCGTAGCTGCCCCAGGGGCGGTACACCTTGCGGTGCCAGCTGGGTTCGCTGCGGCCGTTGGCCTTGAGCGTGGCGACGATGCCTTTGACGTCCTGCACGCGGTCCTTGTGTGCCACCAGTACCGCATCGGCGGTATCCACCACCACCACGTCTTCCAGTCCCAGCAAGGCAAGCAGGCGTCCACTGCCCCAGGCCAGGGTGTTGCGGCAATCCTGTGCCAGCACGTCGCCATGGTGGGCATTGCCGTCACCGTCCTGTTCGGCCACGTCCCACAGGGCCGACCAGCTACCAACATCGTTCCAGCCGACGCTGATGGGCAGCACGGCGGCATCGGTGGTTTTCTCCATCACGGCGTAGTCGATGGAATCGGAGGGACAGGCGGTGAAGGCGGTCTTGTCCAGGCGGATGAAATCCGCATCGCGCGTGGCGGCATCCAGCGCGGCACGGCAGGCCGCCAGCATGGCGGGCTGGTGGCGCTCTAGTTCGGCCAGATAGACGGAGGCACGGAACAGGAACATGCCGCTGTTCCAGAAATAATCGCCGCTGGCCACGTAGCCGGCAGCCGTGGCGGCATCGGGCTTCTCGACGAACTGCGCCACTGCACGGACGCCCTGTCCTGACGCTGCACGGATGTAGCCGTAGCCGGTTTCCGGGCCGGAAGGCACGATGCCGAAGGTGACCAGCTTGCCCTCGCCTGCCGCAGTGGCAGCCATTTGCACGGCCTGGCGAAAGGCGTCGGCATCGGTGATCACGTGGTCCGAGGGCAATACCAGCAGCAAGGGGTCATCACCGCGTGCCGTGGCCTGCAATGCGGCGACGGCGATAGCCGGGGCGGTGTTGCGGCCGACCGGCTCCAGCAGGATGGCAGCGGGTGTGCAGCCCACCTGCCGCAACTGCTCGGCCACCATGAAGCGGTGCTCTTCGTTGGCCACCACCAACGGGGCCGCCGATGCCAGCGGAGCTACCCGGCGCCAGGTGGCCTGCAGCATGGAGTCATCGTCGACCAAGGGCAGGAATTGCTTGGGATAGGCTTCGCGCGACAGGGGCCATAGCCGGGTGCCGGAACCGCCGGAAAGGATTACCGGGATCATCTTGCTTCCTTGTGTATCGGGCTTGCGGTCGCTGCCATCCGCCGGGCGGGGCTTCGATCACCAGCAGGCTGCAACGCATTTCGAACAGGCGCACAGTGTAGCGGGCTTGGGATAGCCGGACTTGTTAGTCTTGGCGGATGAGTTACGAACGTTTCGAAGATCCCGTGGTCCCGTTCTGGCGCGAGCGCCTGGGCCAATACTGGAAGCTGGTCCGTGGTGACCGGCCCATCGGTACGCTGTTGTTGCTGTGGCCGACCTGGTGGGGCTTGTGGCTGGCGTCCGGGGGCTTGCCGCCGTTGTGGACGCTGTTCGTGTTCACCGCCGGTGTCTGGTTGACCCGTTCGGCCGGCTGCGTGATCAATGACTATGCCGATCGTTGGCTGGACCCGCAGGTCGAGCGTACCCGGCAGCGGCCGCTGGCCACGGGCGCGGTCTCGGGACGCGAGGCGCTGGCGGTCTTCGCGGTGTTGATGCTGGTGGCATTTGCACTCGTGCTGACGATGAATCGCCTGACCGTGTACCTGAGCGTGGCGGGACTGTTCCTGGCGGCCACGTATCCCTATCTGAAGCGGCATACCTATCTGCCGCAGGTCTACCTGGGGCTGGCCTTCGGCTGGGGCATCCCGATGGCCTTCGCGGCCGTGCAAGACAGCGTGCCGCCGGTGGCATGGGTGCTTTATTGCGCCAACATCCTGTGGGCCACGGCCTATGACACCTGGTATGCCATGGTGGATCGTGACGACGATATCCGCGCCGGTTCGAAGTCAACGGCGATCCTGTTCGGCGAAATGGACCTGGTGGCGCAGGGCGTGTTGTATGCGCTGATGTTCGTCGCCTTGGTGTTGGTGGGGCGGCAGGCGGAACTGGGTGTGTATTACTGGACCTGCCTGGGCATTGCCGCCTTGCTGGTGGCACAGGAGTTCGTCATGGCCCGCAAACGCGAGCGGGCGGCGTGTTTCCGTGCCTTCCTGCATAACAACTGGGTTGGCTTGGTGATCTTCGCGGGTATCGCGTTGGACCTTGTGCTGTCCGGCTGAGGCCGGCGGAACCCGTCCGCCGGCCCCATTGCATCAGGCGATCTGCTTCGGAGCGTATTTCTTGACCAGCAGGCCGGCCACCACCTGCAGTACGCCGTAGATCAGGGCGCCGATACCGATCCAGATGGTCAACGCCAATACGGCGGAGGTCGGATAGACGAAGAACAGGATGCCGAACACCAGCGCCAGCACGCCGCTGACGCCAATCAACCAGGCGCCGAAGGTATCGCTGTTGCGTGCGCGGAAGGCATAGATGATGCGGAAGATGCCGGCGATCACCAGCCAGGCGGCCAACAGCAGGATCAAGGCGTCCTTCATGGCCTGCGGGTTGCCGATGGCCAGCACGCCGAAGGCGATGGAGATCAGGGCGTAGAGCACCAGCAGCCAGCGCGGGAACGGAAGTTCCGCACTCTTGGTGAAGAACACGGCGATCAGGCTGACCACGCCTTCGGCCAGCGACAGGATGCCGAAGGTCCAGACCAGCGCAATCAGGGTGCGGCTGGGTGCGGCAAAGGCGAACGCACCAAAGGCAATGGCCAGCAGGCCGAACAGGACCAGGACCCACCAGCTGCGCGAACCGGCAAGAAAATTCGTACTCATTGAAATGTCCCCAAGAGTGATGAAGGTGTCATCCCGGCAGGCTGCCGGGTGCGCGCCCATCATAGCGCCATGCACAAGCGCGCTTGATGTCACGGCGGCATGTCGATATGTCCCGGGCTGTCCCGTGCGGTATGACACAGGAAGCGGAGGCATGCAGCTTTGGCCGACCAGTCAGATACGGTCAATTTGAGTCATTTGCACAGGTCAATTCCCGCGTTGCGGAGTCCCTGGGTCTCGGGCTGCTTGCTTCGGTGCACGGGAACCGTGCTGGTTTTTCGGTCCGAACCCGGCTGTGCCACGGCATGGCATGTCTAAGGCCGTGGTCTTTTGTCATTCCCGTAGGTTTCCGCGAACTGCCGGATGCCGTGCTGCAAGGCAGGCTTGAGTCCCGGTACTTCATCGGCGAGGCCAGCGTGCCGGTCCAGGATGGCATCGGCAATTTCGGCCAACTCGAACAGTCGCCCCCGGGCATCGGCCATGCCACAGAATGTCTCTCCGAACTCCGCCATGTCGGCGCGAGCACCAAAAAACTCCTGCGTATTCATCAGCCTCAGCGCCAGCACATCTTCGGGGATGTAACACGTTGTGCAGACGATGTCATAGGCCGGACTGAGCGTGGCATCCCCCGCGGAAGGATGGGAGTAGAGCAGTCCGAAATTCTTCAGGTGGGCATCGCCATTGCCCAACATGCATGAGAGCGCAATCTGGTCGAAGAGCTGCGCCAGCGAGCGTCTGGCATTCGCCGGGCTGCAAAAGATTTCAATGGCCTTGGCAATCTGCCGGTAGCTGCCTTCGTATTTTTCGCTGGCCTGGCGATTGGTGAGGACGGCCATGTCTTCGAAACCGAGCGCATGTCCTTCTGGGGTACGGTCGAAACGGCGCATGATGAAGCGCTTGTGGTCATTGGACAGGTAGAACTCCGGTACAGGAATCCCTGCCTCTTTGACCACGCTCATGCAGATGAATTCGTTGACGGGCAAGCCGGGATACTCGTCGCCAGCGGCTTTGACGATGAGTTCGGAAGTAGCCACGGCAGACTTGCCGAACATGGGTTCGGCTATCGTGGGCACCAAGAGCTTTGGCTGGATGCCGGAAATGCCAGTGCGGTGCAGATAGCGTTGGGTGAGTGCCAGGAACAAATCCTCGGAGCCTTCCTTTGCCAGCAGGGTGGATAACTCGACCGGAGTTTCCGGTGCGGCCTCGATTTCCGGCGCGTGCAAGGCAACCCTGCCAATGGCCGATTTCCGACCCGTCAATGCCAGCAGCAACATGGGGTCAAAGTGGGAGACCTTGGCGAACTTGTTGCGCAACTGCTCCAGGAGATATCCCTCGGGCAGGTTCATCTGGAAAAGAGGGAACAGGTGTGGTTGCGTGTACTGCGGTGCACGCAGTGGCATCAGCAAGCTGATTTCAGCCTGGGCGGCCGCTCCCGGGTCGTAGGTGAAGTAATAGTCGTCAGCATGGACCAGGTTGCCTGCCGGGCCCTGTGGGGTCGTGGCGGCGAGACGGTTGATCCTGAGGCGTCCGTTATTCATCCCCCAATACCTCGCTGATCTCCTCCAGCGTAGGACGTTGCACGGGAGTCAGGGTGAACTCGGCACCCAATGCATGTGCCAGGGCCACATAGGCTTCCAGTGCAGTGGAGCCGCGGCCTTGTTCCAGACGCACGACCTTTTCGCGTGGCAGGCGTGCCAGTACCGCAACTTCTTGTTGCGTCAGCCCGCGTCGCCGCCTGAGATCCTTCAGGGACTTGCCTAGTCTGGAGAGGATGATGTCTTTCATTTGTGCACAATACGACACAATTTATATGAAATGTGCCGCAGGATACACATTCTGCGTGATTGAAGCCATCGACTGTTTTGCATTGAATTGATACCTCGGCGGGAGCCACAACAATCAAAATGTCTCATCTCAGCATTTGAATATGTGATGTGAGCACATTCGACGAAATTAAACTCATTTCGAAGTGCCGTCACGGTGCCCGTGCGCATACCCAGGCATCGACCCGCTGCACCCCCGCCGACTGCAAGGCCCGGGCGGCGGCGTGCAGGGTGGCACCAGTGGTCATGACGTCGTCCACCAGCGCAACGTGGAGGGGAAGCGGCATGCGGGCATCCACATGGAAGGCGCGCTTGAGGTTGCGCCGGCGGGCGTCGGCGTCCAGTGCCGATTGCGCGGCGGTGGCCCGGGTGCGCAACAGGCGTTCCGGCAGCAATGGGATATCCAGCGCGCGGGCCAGGGGGCGTGCCAATTCCATCGCCTGATCGTAGCCACGCTGGCGCAGGCGGGATGCGTGCAAGGGAACGGGTATCAAGGCCTCGGGCCGGGGTTGTCCGGCCATCGATTCGGCCATCCACTCCGCGAGCAGGCGTCCGGCGGCCAGGTCACGGTGGAACTTGAAGCGCGGGATCAATCGGTCCAGCGGGAAGCCATAGATGAAGGCCGCGTGCGTGCGGGTCAGTGGCGGCGGGGTTTGCAGGCATTGGCCGCACTCGATCGTCTCGGGCAGCGGCAAGGCGCAGCGCGGGCAGGCATGGTGGAGACGGGGCAAGGCCGTGGCGCAGGCGGCACACAGATCAAGGCCGGACCCGGAGGGTTCCCGGCATACCAGGCAACGCGGAGGCAGCAAGCCATGCCCGGCATCACGCAGCCACTCGTAAACTTTTCCGATGTCCATTCGGTTGACAGCCCGGCATCCGCTTCCCAGACTGCCCCGACTTTACCGCCCCGAGCCCGTGATGTCCGCACACGCCATGCCCGAAGCCCCTGTCCTGCGCCATGACTGGCAGCGCGACGAACTTGTGGCCTTGTTTGACCTGCCATTCCCCGAATTGCTGTTCCGTGCCGCCAGCGTGCATCGCCGGCATTTCGATCCGGCTGAGGTGCAGGTTTCCACGCTGCTGTCGGTGAAGACCGGTGGCTGCCCGGAGGATTGCGCCTATTGCCCGCAGGCCCAGCGTTACCAGACGGGGGTGCAGGCACAGAAACTGATGGACACGGCGTTGGTGCTGGAGAAAGCACGCCAGGCCAAGGCGGCCGGGGCGTCGCGCTTCTGCATGGGCGCCGCCTGGCGCAGCCCGAAGGATCGCGACATCCCGAAGGTCGCCGAGATGATCCGCGGGGTGAAGGCACTGGGCCTGGAGACGTGCGCCACGCTGGGCATGCTCAATGGCGAGCAGGCGCATGCGTTGAAGCACGCCGGCCTGGATTACTACAACCACAACCTGGATACCGCGCCGGAATTCTACGGCGACATCATCCATACCCGTGAATACCAGGATCGCCTGGACACGCTGGCACACGTGCGCGATGCCGGCATGAAGACCTGCTGTGGCGGCATCGTTGGCATGGGCGAAAGCCGCGCGATGCGCGCGGGCCTGTTGCAGGCACTCGCCAACCTGCCGGCGCATCCGGACTCGGTGCCGATCAATAGGCTGGTGCAGGTGGAAGGCACGCCGCTGCATGGAACCGTGGAGCTGGACGGGTTCGAATTCGTCCGCACGATTGCCGTTGCCCGTATCGTCATGCCGGCCTCGATGGTGCGGCTGTCGGCCGGACGCGAGCAGATGAGTGATGAGCTGCAGGCCCTGTGTTTCGCGGCCGGTGCCAACTCCATTTTCTACGGCGAACAGTTGCTGACCACCGGCAATCCGGACACCGAACGGGACCAGGCCTTGTTCGCCAGGCTGGGTTTGCGGCCGATGGAAGTCACCGTGCAAGCCGATCCGCGTGACGAAGATCACAACAGCGTACACGTCAGCATCACCGGCCCGGTGGCGGCCTGCGGCCGGGCGGCATAATCACTGGCACGATCCACAGCAGCCACTGTGCCCATTGCCGATGTTCCGGCAATGGGCATCCAAGGAGCCGATCCCGTGCCGCGTCCCGATTTGCATCAGCGCATCGAAAGCCAGCGCCGCTTGCGTGCCGCACAGGGGCGCGTACGCGAACGCCGCACGGTTACGCGTCGTGATGGCGTGCGGCTGGAAGTCGATGGCCGCTGGCTGACCGCTTTCGACAGCAACGACTACCTGGGCCTGGCGCAACACTTCGAAGTCGTCGCCGCATTCCAGGACGCTGCGGGCAGGCAAGGATTTGGCGCAGGGGCTTCGCATCTTGTCAGCGGGCACCATGCTGAACACGAGGCACTGGAACGCGACGTCGCCGAATGGCTGGGGTATCCGCGTGGCCTGTTGTTCGGCAGTGGCTTCATGGCCAATCTGGCGGTGCAGCAGGCCTTGCTGACGGACGATGCCGACGTATGCGTGCAGGATCGCCTCAACCATGCCAGCTTGCTGGATGCCACGCGGCTGGCCGGGTGCCGTCTTCGCCGCTATCCGCATGCTGATGCCGAAGGCGCCTTGCGCCAGCTGCGCAGTTCGCCGGACGGGGCCGCCATGCTGGTCACGGACGCCGTGTTCAGCATGGATGGCGATGTTGCGCCCTTGCGTACGCTGTCGTTGGCGGCCCGCATGCAGCAGGCCCTGTTCTACGTGGATGACGCGCATGGCGTGGGCGTGCGTGGCCCTGAAGGGCGTGGCAGCGTGGCCGAGGCGCGGCTTGGCGTGGCCGAGGTGCCGCTGCAGCTGGTGACCCTGGGCAAGGCCCTGGGTGGGCATGGTGCTGTGGTGGTGGGTGACGAGGCCCTGGTCCGCCATCTGGCCGAAACCGCGCGGCCCTACATCTACACCACCGCATTGCCACCGGCAGACGCCGCCGCCGCACGCGTGGCGGTGCGGCTGGCGCGTCGCGACCAATGGCGTCGCGACAAGCTGCGCGCGCTGACCGAGCGCTTCCGTGCGCTGGCCATGCGGCAGGGACTGGAGCTGATGGCCTCCGATTCGCCCATCCAGCCGGTGTTGTGTGGCGGCGATGAAGTCGCCATGGCGATGTCCTCCGTGCTGGAGCGCGATGGCTACCGGGTGGCCGCCATCCGGCCGCCCACCGTTCCCGAAGGCAAGGCGCGCCTGCGGGTGACCTTGTCTGCATTGCATGACTTCGACCAGGTGGATGCGCTGGTGACGGCCTTGGCGCGCGCCCGCGACCAGACCCGACGAATGCAGGATGCCGTGGCCTGATCGGCGACAATAGGCGCATGCATATCGAAACCACGGGCGAAGGCCCGCCACTGGTCATGATCCATGGTTGGGCCCTGCATGCCGGCGTGTTCGCGCCGCTGGTACAGCGGCTTGCCGGCCAGTATTGCCTGCATCTGGTGGACCTGCCGGGGCATGGATACAGCCGTGATGCCAGCGTGCCGCTGGCGCTGGAGGCCTGCGTCGCGGATATCGCCGCCCGTACGCCACCTGCGGTCTGGCTGGGTTGGTCGCTGGGGGGGCTGTTTGCCTTGCATGCTGCCGCCACGCGCGCGCAGGTGCGTGGGCTGGTGATGCTGGCGGCCACGCCGCGCTTCGTGCGCGGCGAAGACTGGCTACACGCCGTGGACCCGTCGGTGTTCCTGCAATTCGGGCGCGATCTTGATCGTGACTACGCTGGCACACTAGAGCGTTTCCTTGCGCTGGACACCATCGGTTCCGAACATGCCCGCGAAGAACTCCGCACCTTGAAGCAGACGTTGTATGCCCGCGGCGAACCCGCGCCGCGCGCCCTGCAGGAAGGCCTTGCGTTGCTCGAGGACAGTGACTTGCGTCCTGTGTTGCCAGCATTGCCGGTACCGAATCTCTGGATATCCGGGCGTCGCGACCGACTGGTGTCACCGGCGGGCATGGAAGCTGCCGCCGCGTTGGCACCGCAGGGCCGGCATGTCGAAATCGCTGGCGGCGGGCACGCTCCGTTCCTTGGCCATGCCGACCGCGTCGCCACGGAAATCGATGGCTTCATGCAACGTCTCAACGGCGATCTGGCGTGAAAACAGGCCGCCGCATCCGGAACGTCCCTCGTCAATGAATACCACCTTCGATCCCCATCACATCCGCCGCGCCTTCTCGCGTTCGGCCGCCGGTTACGAGGCCGTCGCCGTCCTGCAACGCGAAGTGGAAAAACGCTTGTTGGAGTCGCTGGATTACCTCGACGAGCGCCAGCCGCAGATGGTGCTGGATGTCGGCTGCGGTCCGGCGAATGCGGCGGCGGCGATGCAACAGCGCTGGCCGCGCGCACGGGTCGTGGCGCTGGATCTGGCGCTGCCCATGTTGCAGCTCTCCGCCAGCCGGGCCGGTTGGTGGAAGCAGGCCTTGGGCAAGGATTTCGCACGCGTTTGCGCGGATCTGCGGGCATTGCCCCTCGCCGACGGCTCCGCCGACGTGCTGTTCTGCAACCTCAGCCTGCAATGGGTGGATGACCTGCCGGCCGCATTCGCCGAATTCCGCCGCGTGCTCAAGCCGGGTGGCCTGTTGCTGTGCTCCACCTTCGGCCTGGATACCTTGCACGAGTTGCGGGATGCCTTCGCGCAGGCCGATGCGGTGCCGCACGTCAGCCCGTTCGTTCCCATCGCGCCGTTCGGTGATGCCTTGATGCGCGCCGGTTTCCGCGATCCGGTGCTGGATCGTGACCGCTTCACCCTCACTTATCCCGATCTGCCTGCGCTGATGCGGGAACTGCGCGCGATGGGTGCCACCAACGCATTGCGCGATCGCCGCCATACTTTGACGGGACGTACGCGCTTCACCGCCGCCACGGCGGCGTACGAGAGCTTCCGTCGTGCCGATGGCACCTTGCCGGCGACATGGGAAGTCATCTATGCCCACGCCTGGGCGCCACCTGCCGGCACGCCCGTGCGTGATGGCGACGGAGAAATTGCATCGGTGCCGGTGTCCTCGATTCCGATCCGCAGGCGGCAGTAGACCGGCGCTTGGGTGCTGGCGGTATCTGCCGCACTATCAGGACAACAGCAACAAGCGCTGGTGGTTCGCCATCATGACTCGCTGCGGCTCGTTACAAGCGATGCAGGCTCAGACGGGGTCGCGGCGCGGCGCACCTGTGCGATCCAGTCCTGCAGGTTGTAGTAGTTGGTGACGCGGGCGATGCGGCCATCGCGGATATCGAAGAAAGCGCCGCCCGGCAACACGTAGGTCTGACCGTTGGCCGGCGGCAAGCCTTCGTCGGTCTGCAGGTATTCGCCGTGTACGGTGTATTCGGCGGCGGCACGCGTGCCATCGCTGCTGGCCATGACCACGATGTCGGCCAGGCGCTCGCGGTAACTGGCGTCCATGCGCGCCATGAAATCAGCGAACACGGCACGGCCGGTTTCGCGTGCACCCTGGTTGAGGTCGTGTGCCACGTCATCGGTGAGCAGGGCCAGCATGCCGGCGCGGTCGCCACGGTTGAAGGCATCGTAGTAGGCGCGGACCAGGGCCAGGGTGGCTTCTTGTGCCGAGGAAGTTGCTTGGGTGTTCATGTTGGGTCCGTGCGGGGAAGGTGTGTCCGGGAAGCGACGAATGTCATCGCAATCCGGCGAACAGGTCGCGATGGAAGAAATACACTTCCGAAAGCAGGAAGCGCCATTGCGTGGAAAAGGTGCGGAAGCGGCTGGTGGGCGTCGGCGAGCCGACGGCATCGATGCCCACGTCGCCGCTGATGCGCAGCGCGCGCGAGATGTGGAACGGGTCGCTCACGATGATGGCGCTGTGCAGGTCGTGCGCTTGCATCAGCAGCGCGGCCTGTTGCAGGTTCTCGAAAGTATTGCGCGATACCGATTCGATCAGGATGGCGTTTTCCGGCACTTCGTGGCGGAGTGCGTAGCGGCGCGCCACTTGTGATTCGGAGAAGCGCGCGGCGCTGCCGCCGTAACCGCCGGTGAAAATGAGCTTGCCGGCCAATCCGCGCTGGTACAGGTCGATGCCGTGGCGGATGCGTTCTTCGAAGACCGGCGAAGGGTTCGCGTCATAGGCAGCCGCGCCCAGCACGATGATGGCATCGGCAGGCCGCGCATCGTCGCGCTGCCCGGTCAGGATGATCCAGGCGGCCACGCCGGCCAGCCAGAGCAGTACCAGGAACATCAGCCGCATGCTCCAGGACAGCAGGCGCGAGCGTGGTTGCTTGCGCGTGCGGCGGCTCATCCCCGGCTCCACGGCAGGGCATCCAGGTCGACATTGCCGCCCGACAGGATCACCCCCACGCGCTGCCCGGCGAAGCGCCCGGGTTGCTTGAGGATGGCAGCCAGTGCAATGGCGGAGGACGGCTCCACTATCAGCTTCAGGCACTGCCACAACAGGCGCATGGCCGCGACGGTGTCGGCATCGGCGACGGTGATCACGTCCACCGCGTGTTGGCGCAGCAGTTCGAAGTTGGGTTCGCCCAACGTGCCGCGTAAACCATCGCAAACAGTGTCGGGCACGAAATCGATGCGGCGTTCGCCTGCCGCGAGCGAGCGGAAGGTATCGGCAGCGCCCTCCGGCTCGGCCCCGAGCACGCGACATGCCGGGGCGCGGGCTGCAGCCGTGATGGCACTGCCGCCCAGCAGCCCGCCGCCACCAACCGGCGTGACCAGTGCATCCAGCGTCCCTGCGGCTTCCAACAACTCCAGTGCCGCGGTGCCCTGGCCGGCGATCACGTTGGCGTTGGTATAGGGATGGACCAGCGTGGCCCCGGTTTCCTGCTGCACTTCGGCACAGCGGCGTTCGCGAGCCTCGATGGTCGGTGCGCAAGGGTGCAGCCGGGCGCCAAGACGCCGGATGGATTCCAGCTTGGCCGCCACGGCACCGTCGGGCAGTACCACGTGACAGGGAATGCCGCGGGTCCGTGCCGCTGCTGCCAGTGCGGCACCATGGTTGCCGGAGGAGTGCGTGACCACGCCGTTTCGTGCCGTGTCGTCGTCCAGTGCCCATACCGCATTGCAGGCGCCGCGGAACTTGAATGATCCGGTGCGCTGGAAGGGCTCGGCCTTGAAGTGCAGCGTGCAGCCGGCCAGTGCATCCAGCGTGCGCGAATGCAGTACCGGCGTCACGTGGGCATGGGGGGCAATGCGCGTCGCGGCCGACAGCACATCATCGAAGCGGGGGAGGTGTGTGGACATGGGAAAAGGGTAACGCATCCTTCGCCTGTGGCCTGCACGATTCATCGCCGGCGCGCCGGCAGCTGGAAACGGGGCAGGAAAAATCAAGCTGTCGGCACATTAAGCGCCGCCCAGGCGATCCGGCCGGGTTAAGGACGGGTTCAATGCATGGCGCCGATGCTGCGACCATCGATGTATTCGCAGGGGGCAAACCCATGAAATTCCGTCCGATCCTGATGGCTGTACTCGCCGCTGCCACGCTGGGAGGCTGCGCCACTTACGATTACGTGGGCGGCAGTACGCCGGGTGGCTACTACCATGGCCGCTCTACGGTCGACTACGTTGGCCCCTACAGTGGCCGATACGGCTATCCCAGTGTCGGCATTGGCACCGGTTACGGCTATCTGAACTACGGCTACGGATATCCGTCCTATTACCGTTATGGCTACGGATATCCCTATGGGCAAGGACACTACCGTCCGCCTTATCGCCCGCCTTACCGGCCACCGGTCTCTCCGCCGCCCACCGGGCAACCGCAGCCCCCGCCTTCGGTGGACAACGGCCATCGCCCGCCGCCGTGGCGCAATCCGACCGGCCAGCCCCGCAACCCCGAGCAATCGGCTTACTGGCGGGAGCGCCGGGAGCAGAGCGAAGGCAATCGCGGCCCGGCGCCATGGCGCAATCCCGCTGGCCAGTCGCGAGGCCCCGAGCGGGGCTATCGGCGTGAAGCGGAGCAGTCCCCGCGCCGTTACCCCGGGCCACGTCCTGGTGGTGAAGGCAGGCCCCAATCCTCCGTGGCGCCCGTCCCGCAGGCAGGCCCGCGTCCACAGGCAGCGCCAAGGCCCCAGGCCACTCCAAGGACAGTTGCACGTCCGGAGTCTGGTAGCCGGAGGGATGCCGGGCAGCACCAACTGATCGAACCATGACCGCCGTCTATTGCAATGGGTCTTGGGCCGCCGCAAGCTAATGTCCTGACTCATTGCGTCGTTTTCTGACGCAGGTGCCCAGTCAAAAGCTCCATGCTGACGTTCGGCGGGACACTCTGGATCCCCCCTGTTCCGGCCCCGCCGGACGTCGGCACCCTTTCGAAGCCCGGGAAACCGGGCTTCCTGCTGTCCGCCGCGGTATTCTTGGCAAAGAAAAAGGGGCCGGCAGTTCCCCGACTACCGGCCCCCGGCACCCCCGCCATGCGCATGGCCGGCCCCTGTTCCAATTCCGGCCTGCGGTTGTTGTCCGCATGCCATGACGGGTGCAGGAGGTAACCAGCAGGAAGCGTGCCAACCGCGCCGGACCGTTCCCGGCAGGATTCCCGAACCGTCTTCGACCGCCAACACATGAATACCCGTTTCCATCATTACGACGTGATCATCATCGGCGGTGGCCACGCCGGGACCGAAGCCGCACTGGCATCCGCGCGTGCAGGTGCGCGTACCTTGCTGCTGACCCACAACATCGAGACCGTGGGTGCGATGAGCTGCAATCCGGCCATCGGTGGTATCGGGAAGGGACATCTCGTCAAGGAAATCGATGCATTGGGCGGCGTGATGGCCTGGGCGGCGGATCGTGCCGGTATCCAGTGGCGCACGCTCAATGCCTCCAAGGGCCCGGCGGTGCGCGCCACGCGTTGCCAGGCGGACCGCTCGCTTTACCGCAGTGCCATCCGTCGTGCCGTGGAGTCACAGCCCAACCTGACCATCTTCCAGGCGGCGGTGGACGATCTCGTCATTGACGGCGATGCCGTGCGTGGCGCCATCACCCAGACCGGGCTGCGTTTCGAGGCGCAGGCGGTGGTGCTGACGGCGGGCACTTTCCTGGCCGGCAAGATCCATGTCGGCGAAACCCAGTATGCCGCCGGGCGCATGGGCGATCCGCCTTCCACCACACTGGCGGCACGCCTGCGCGAGCGTCCCTTCGTGGTGGATCGCCTGAAGACCGGCACGCCGCCGCGCATCGATGGCCGCACGCTGGACTACGGCGTGATGGAAGAACAGCCAGGCGACGATCCGCTGCCGGTGATGTCGTTCCTCGGCAACGTGGCCGATCATCCGGCGCAGGTGTCGTGCTGGATTACGCACACCAGCGAGCGCACGCACGAAATCATTCGCAATGCCCTGCATCGCTCGCCGCTGTACAGCGGACAGATCGAAGGCATCGGTCCGCGGTATTGCCCGTCCATCGAGGACAAGGTGGTGCGTTTCGCCGAGAAGGCCAGCCACCAGATCTTCGTGGAGCCGGAAGGGCTGGACGTGGCCGAGATCTATCCCAACGGCATTTCGACTTCGTTGCCGTTCGATGTGCAGTTGGAACTGGTACGCAGCATCCGCGGTTTCGGAAACGCGCACATCACCCGTCCCGGTTATGCCATCGAATACGACTTCTTCGATCCGCGCGGCCTGAAGGCCTCGCTGGAAACCAAGGCGGTGCAAGGGCTGTTCTTCGCCGGCCAGATCAACGGCACCACCGGTTACGAAGAGGCGGCGGCGCAAGGCCTGGTCGCCGGCCTCAATGCCGCGCGTTTCACGCAGGGCAAGCCGGCCTGGTCACCGCGCCGTGATGAAGCCTATATCGGGGTATTGATCGACGACCTCATCACCCACGGCACCAACGAGCCGTATCGCATGTTCACCAGCCGCGCCGAATACCGGCTGCAATTGCGCGAGGACAATGCCGATCTGCGATTGACCGAGACGGGCCGTACGCTGGGCCTGGTGGACGATGCGCGCTGGACCGCGTTCAGCACCAAGCGCGAAGGCATCGAACGCGAGACCGCGCGACTGCGTAGCCTGTGGGCCACGCCGGCCAATGCATTGGGTCGCGAGGTGGAAGCCACGCTGGGCGTGGCGGTCAGTCGCGAGACCAATGTGTTGGACCTGATCAAGCGCCCGGAGCTGGATTACGTGCAGTTGATGCGCGTGCCGCTGTTGGGTCCGGGCGTGGACGATGCCAAGGTGGCCGAGCAGGTCGAGATCGGCATCAAGTACGCCGGTTACCTGGACCGGCAGCGCGAGGAAATCGAACGCCAGCAACGCCATGAAGGCACGGCCATTCCCGAAGGTTTCGATTATGCGCAGGTGCGTGGCCTGTCCGCCGAAGCACAGCAGAAGCTGGAGCGGGTGCGCCCGCAGACCATCGGCCAGGCCCAGCGTATTCCGGGCATGACCCCGGCGGCGATATCCCTGCTGCTGGTGCACCTGGAGCGCGCGCGCCGCGCGCGGGTGGCATAAAAAGGCAGCGGCAACGGCTCAGCCGCGTTCTGCTTCCGGATGCCGTTCCAGCCACTTCGCCAGTTGCTCGCGGTAGTACTGTAATTCCTCGGTGTAGGTATCCAGCACGCACGGGTCGCAGCCACTGTCACAGCAGTCGCCGGGCAGTGGTGGTTCCGGCGCTATGGGCCGAGGGTCGTTGTCGGGGGCGGTCGGGTCGTTCACGTGCCGGGCGAGTGCAATGACAGGCGGCCATGGTGCCGCATCGGGCAGGCATCGTCACCGAGCAGATGCCTGCAGGGCCAGTGAGCGGCCTCCCATTCCATGGGCTTCTTGCACTGATAAAGTGTCGCGCTTCCGATACCGGTTTCTTCCCCCATGCCTGTCTTCCCGCTTCGTCTTGCCGTCATTACCGGCGCACTGCTGCTGGGTGCCTGCTCGGATAAATCGGCGCCCGAAACCGCGCCCAGCCTGACCGTGTCACTGGCCACGCCGCGCCAGTCCGAGGTCGTGCGCGACGTGGTGGCCTCGGGCGCGGTGGCGGCCTGGGAAGAGGTGTCCGTGGGGGTGGAGCTTTCCGGCCTGCGTGTGGCCAGCGTAGCGGTGGAAGTGGGCAGCGAGGTGAAGCAGGGCGATGTCCTGCTCCGGATCGATGACCGCACCCAGCAGTCGCACCTGGCCGAAGCCGAGGCCGCGGTGGTCGAGTCGGCGGCGAATCTGGAAGTGGCCGAGCGCAAGGCGCGCCGGGTGCGTGAGCTGGCGACGCAGAAACTCGTTTCCGAACAGGATGCCGAAGAGGCCGAAGCCGCTCGCACCAGCGCCCGCGCACGGCTCAACACGGCGTCGGCCAGCCGCGATGCGGCGCGGGTGCAGCGTGATTTCACCGTGGTGCGTGCACCGGTGGCGGGCGTTGTCTCGGCGCGCAGCGTGCAGCCCGGGCAGGTGGTGTCGGCTGGAACCGAGCTGCTGCGCCTGATCCACGATGGTCGCCTGGAGTGGCGCGCGGAATTGGCCGAAGCCGACCTGCTGCGGGTGTCGGAAGGCGCCACGGTCCAGGTCCAGGCGCCGGATGGCAGCGTGGCAGCCGGCCAGGTGCGGCGGGTGTCTCCGGCGCTGGACGTGCAGCGCCGCACCGGCACGCTCTATGTCGATTTGCCGGAACCCGGCGCACTGCGTGCCGGCATGTTTGCCGAAGGACGTATCGCCCTGGGCCAATCCGGTGCCTTGCTGATTCCGGTCGATGCCGTGGTGCGTCGCGATGGCCGTGCCTTCGCCTTTGTTGTCGATGATGAAAACCGCGTCCGCGAACGCGGGCTGGAAGTGGGCAACACTTTCGGCAATGACATCGAAGTGCTGGAAGGCTTGTCGGTTGACGAATCAGTGGTGGCGCGTGGAGCCGGTTTCCTCGGCGACGGCGATCTGGTGAAGGTGGTGGATGCCGCAGCGGCGGCCACGACGGATCGCTGACATGAATTTTTCCGCCTGGTCGATCCATCGGCCGTTGCCGGCCATCCTGGTCTTCATCCTGTTGACCGCGGCCGGCATCTACGGCTTCAACCGGCTGGCCGTGTCCAAGTTCCCGGACCTCACCTTGCCCATGGTGATGGTGACGGTGACCCTGCCCGGTGCCAGCCCCAGCACCCTGGAAACCCAGGTCACGCGCAAGATCGAGGATGCAGTGGCGGCCATCGCCGGCATCGACGACCTCACGTCCACCATCAACGAAGGTGTGTCCACCACCGTGGTGGTGTTCGACCTTGGCCGCGACGGCAACATCGCCAAGGATGAAGTGCGCGATGCGGTGGATCGGGTGCGCATCGACCTGCCTGCCGAAATCGAACCGCCGATCGTCTCGCTGGTGAACGTGGCCGGCGAGGACATGATCACCTATGCGGTGACCGCCGATGGCTGGAGCGACGAGCAACTGAGCTGGTTCATCGATGACACGGTGAACAAGCGCCTGTTCGGTGTTTCCGGCGTGGGTTCGGTGCGGCGGATCGGCGGCATCGATCGCGAGATCCGCGTGGACCTGCGGCCCGAAGCGGTGCAGGGCTTCGGCGTCAGTCCGGCGCTGCTCTCGCAGCAACTGGCGCGGATCCAGCAGGAACAGCCGGGCGGACGCACCACCATCGCCGGCAACGAACAATCCGTGCGCACGCTGGCGACGGTCAACAACGCCGCCGAGCTGGCTGATTTCCCGATCTTCGTGCCCGACGGCCGCAAGGTGCGCCTGTCCACCCTGGCCGATGTCCACGATGCGGGCGCGCAACTGACGCAGGTCACCACGCTGGACGGCAAGCCGGTGATCGGCTTCGCGGTGCAGCGGACCATCGGTTCCAGCGAAGTGGACGTGGGCGAAGACGTGCGTGCGGCCATCGCCGACATGCAACAGGCGCAACCGCGCCTGCGTTTCGTGGAAGTGTCTTCGACCACGCCGGAAGCACAGGCGTCCTACACCTCCTCCATGCACATGCTGTGGGAAGGCGCGTTGCTGGCGATCATCGTGGTGTGGTGGTTCCTGCGCGACATGCGCGCCACCTTCATTTCCGCGGTGGCATTGCCGCTGTCCATCATTCCCACGTTCGCGGTGATGTACTGGCTGGGCTTCAGCCTGAACATGATCACCCTGCTCGCGCTGGCAGTGGTCGTGGGCATCCTGGTGGACGATGCGATCGTGGAGGTGGAGAACATCGATCGCCACCTGCGCATGGGCAAGACACCGAAGCAGGCGTCGCTGGAGGCGGCCGACGAGATCGGGCTGGCGGTGGTGGCCACGTCGTGCACGCTGGCAGCGGTGTTCATCCCGGTGGCGTTCATGCCCGGCATCTCGGGCAAGTTCTTCAAGGAATTCGGTTGGACGGCGGCGGCGGCGGTCCTGTTCTCGTTGCTGGTGGCGCGCCTGATCACGCCGATGATGGCTGCCTACATGTTGCGGCCCATGCCCGAGCATCCGGGCGATTCGCGATTGATGCGCTGGTACCTGACGTGGGTGGATCGCGCGCTGCGCAACCGTGGCCGCACACTGCTGATCGCGCTGGGCATCTTCATCCTCTCGCTCGCCATCGTTCCGCTGCTCAAGGTGACCTTCATTCCGCCCAGTGACGGTTACCAAAGTTCGGTGCTGGTGGAGTTGCCGCCGGGCACGTCGCTGGAAACCACGCGCGAGGTGGCCGAGGAAGCGCGGCGGCGGATTGCCGGGGTGCCCGAGATCGAACATGTCTTCGTGGTCGCCGGCAGTACCAGCATGTCCAACGGCCCGGTGCTGGGGGCTGCGGAAGTGCGCAAGGCCACCCTGACCATTCGCTGGAAGGATGATCGCGACCGCACGCAACAGGCACTGGAAACCGAGGTGCGCGAGCGCCTGGCCGACATGCCGGGCGTACGGACCAGTTTCCAGGGCGGCGAACCGGGGCGTGCCCTGCAATTGGTGCTGGCGGGCGATGACCCTGTCGCGCTCGCCAATGCTTCGCGCGAAGTGGAACGCGAGATACGCCAACTGCCCGGCCTGGGGACGGTGAGTTCGTCGGCGGCCTTGGTCCGGCCCGAAGTCATCATTCGCCCGGATGCGGCACGTGCGGCCGACCTGGGCGTCTCCACCGCCGATATCGCCGCGGCTGCCCGCGTGGCAACGCGCGGTGATTACCAGCAGTTCCTTGCCAAGCTCAACCTGCCCGAACGGCAAGTGCCGATTCGCGTCCAGTTGGCCGAAGCCTCGTTGTCCAACCCGGCGTTGCTGGGCCAGTTGCGGGTGCCCACGGCCAGTGGCGGCAGCGTGCCGCTCTCGGCGGTAGCGCAGATCGGGACCGCCAGCGGGCCATCGCAGATCGACCGCTTCGACCGCCACCGCAACGTGACCATCACGGTCGATCTCAATGGCCGTCCGTTGGGTGAAGTGGATGCGGAGATCAAGGCGTTGTCCTCGCTGAAAAGCCTGCCCGCCGGCGTGACCGAGCAGCCGGCCGGTGACGGCAAGATCTTCGAGGAAATGTTCCTCGGTTTCGCCATGGCCATGGTGGCTGGCATCTTCTGTGTCTACGGCGTGCTGCTGTTGTTGTTCAACCACGCCAGCCAGCCCTTGACCATTTTGGTGGCGGTGCCGTTGGCGGCGGGTGGTGCGTTTGGTGCCTTGCTGCTGACCGGCACGGATATCTCGTTGCCGGTATTGATCGGCCTGATCATGCTGATCGGCATCGCGGTGAAAAATTCCATCCTGCTGGTGGATTACGCGGTGATCGCCGAACGCGAGCTCGGCATGTCACGCCACGACGCCTTGATGGACGCCTGCCACAAGCGTGCACGCCCGGTATTGATGACTACCCTGGCGATGAGTGCCGGCATGTTGCCGATCGCGCTGGGCTTTGCCGCCGATTCCAGCTTCCGCGCGCCGATGGCGATCACCGTGATCGGTGGCTTGATGACCTCCACGGTGCTGAGTCTGATCGTGGTCCCGGCAGCATTCACCTTGGTGGACGATATCGAAGAATGGCTGGTGCACAAGTTCAAGCGCGCACCTGCGGCCTGATCGAGACGTTCTCGATCCCGTGATTCAGCGGGTGGGATCGAGGGCGCGCCGCTTCACGCGCCGGACGTTTGCGTATTCGTCGCCTTTCCCGGATGCGAAAACAGCAGCAGCACCAGTCCGGTGATGATGAAGATCGCCACGCCGGAGAGCAGGAAGGGATCGATCACGAACGGGTTGGCGAGTTCGAATTCGCCTGACTGGATCCGCCGCCAGCCAGCGAAATGCTGGGTCACTGCCACCACCAGTCCGAACACCCCGAACACGGCCGCCAGCCAGCGCACCAGCCAGTGGCGTGGATCCGGCAGCAGCATCAGCAGGCCCAGCAATCCGATGACCGTGCGCTGGGCGCGGCAAAACGGGCAGACATAGACCACGCCGGTCAGGTCGAGTGTCCAGGTCACCACGCTGATCAGGATCGCGAGGACGGCGATCCAGCGGAAACAGCGGTGCAGGGTATCCAGCGATGGCATGCGGTGACTCCGGTGGACCAGGCGGTGTGCAGACGATATCAGCCCTTGCGGGCCCGCGCGAAAGCATCGGCCAATGCGTTGTTCGCCGGGGCGGCGCCGGGCTTGGGCGTGCCGGGATTCGGGCGCTGGCCACCGCCACGCGGGCCATTGTGTGGTTCGCGTGGACCGGCATCGCGGCGCGCTTCCTGCCTGGCTTCGCGCGGCGCAGGGGCATCGTCCAGCCGTCGCGTGAGTGCGATGCGCTTGCGGGCCACATCCACTTCCAGCACCTTCACCTTGACGATGTCACCAGCCTTCACCACCTCGCGCGGATCCTTCACGAAAGTGTCGGACAGTGCGGAGATGTGGACGAGTCCATCCTGGTGCACGCCGATATCGACGAACGCGCCGAATGCGGCCACGTTGCTGACCACGCCTTCCAGGATCATGCCTTCGCGCAGGTCCTTGATGTCTTCCACGCCGTCGGCGAACTTCGCCGCCTTGAATTCGGGGCGTGGATCGCGTCCGGGCTTTTCCAGTTCCTTCAGGATGTCGCGCACGGTGGGCAGGCCGAATGTCTCGTCGGTGAACTGCTCGGGCTTGAGCGCACGCACGAAGCTGCCATCGCCAATGATCGCGCTCACGCCACGGCCACTGCCGGCCACGATGCGTTCCACCACCGGATAGGCTTCCGGATGCACGGAGGAGGCGTCCAGCGGCTCGTCGCCATCTGCGATGCGCAGGAAGCCGGCGCATTGCTCGAACGTCTTCTCGCCCAGGCGCGGTACTTTCAACAGGTCACGCCGTGTCCGGAAGGGGCCATTGGCATCGCGATGCACCACGATGTTCTCGGCCACGCCAGCCGACAAGCCGGATACCCGTGCCAGCAATGCACTGGACGCGGTGTTCACGAACACGCCGACCGCGTTCACGCAGTCCTCCACTCGCGCATCCAGCGCGCGTGCGAGCTTGTACTGGTCCACGTCATGCTGGTACTGGCCCACGCCAATGGCCTTGGGTTCGATCTTCACCAGTTCCGCCAGCGGGTCCTGCAGGCGGCGTGCAATCGATACCGCGCCACGCAGTGACACATCCAGGCCAGGGAATTCCTTGGCCGCCAATTCCGATGCCGAATACACCGAGGCACCGGCTTCGCTGACCACGATCTTCTGCATCTTCAGTTCCGGCACCAACGCCAGCAGGTCACCGGCGAGCTTGTCGGTTTCGCGCGAAGCGGTGCCGTTGCCGATGGCGATCAGGTTCACGCCGTGCGTGATGCACAACTTCTTCAGCGCCGCCAGCGACTGGTCCCATTGGCGCCGGGGTTCGTGCGGATACAGCGTGTCGGTGGCGACCAGCTTGCCGGTGGCATCGACTACCGCGACCTTGCAGCCGGTGCGGATGCCGGGGTCCAGCCCCAGCACGGTCTTGGGGCCTGCGGGTGCGGCCAGCAACAGGTCCTTGAGGTTGTCGCCGAAGATGGCGATGGCTTCGGCCTCGGCTTTCTCGCGCGCCTGGTTGAACAGATCCAGCAGCAGGTGCAGGTGCAGCTTGGCTTTCCACGTCAGGCGGCAGGCGTTGCGCAGCCAGGTATCGGCGGCACGGCCACGGTCGGACACGCCGGCATGCAGGGCGACGCGGCCTTCGGCATACAGGTGGCCGGCATCGGCATCGGTGCCCGGCTCCAGGTCGAGTTGCAGGAACTCTTCGCGGCGTCCGCGGAACAGCGCCAGCAGGCGATGCGACGGAATCTTGGCCAGCAGTTCGGCGTGGTCGAAGTAATCGCGGAATTTTTCGCCCGCGATTTCCTTGCCTTCCACCACTTTGGAACGGATCACGCCATTGGCGCTCAACCAGTCACGCAGTTCACCAATCAGGGTGGCGTCTTCGCCCCAGCGTTCCATCAGGATGGCGCGTGCGCCTTCCAATGCGGCCTTGGTGTCGGCCACGCCCTTTTCCGCATCGACGAAGCTGGCGGCGAATGCCTCCGGCACGCGAGTGGGATCTTCCAGCAGGCCATCGGCCAGCGGTTCCAGCCCCGCTTCACGCGCAATCTGCGCGCGGGTGCGGCGCTTGGGTTTGTAGGGCAGGTACAGGTCTTCCAGCCGTGCCTTGCTGTCGGCGGCTTCGATCTCGCTGCGCAGTTCGTCGCTCAGTTTTCCCTGCTCGTCGATGCTGGCGAGGATCGCGGCACGGCGTTCCTCCATCTCGCGCAGGTAGATCAGCCGTACTTCCAGGTTGCGCAGCTGGGTGTCGTCCAGTCCGCCGGTGGCTTCCTTGCGGTAGCGCGCGATGAACGGCACGGTGGCGCCTTCGTCCAGCAGCGCGATGGCGGCGCTGGCCTGTTCGGGTTTGGCACCGATTTCATCGGCAATGGTGGTGGCGATCTTGCGCGCGAGCGCGGGGCTGATGTCCTGCATTGCATCCGTCGAATGGGCGGCGCTGGCCGCGAGTCGGCGATTGTGGCAATGCTGGCGCCGCGTGGGAACCCGTTGACAAACCGGCATCACCCGCCCATCGCGGGGATGCCCTTGGGGATGTTCAGCCTGCCCGCTTGCCGTGCAGCAGGTTGCCGTCCGCGTCGCTGACGCTGATGGTGACGTCCACGCCGCTGCGCACGCTTTCGGTGACCACGCAGAAGTTCTCGAACTGCGCCAGGATGCGTTCCATCGAGGCATGGTCGGCGGCGGCTTCGGCCAGCTTCACGTCGCACTGGATGTGCTCAACGCGCAGCCGTCCCTGTTCGTTGCGGCCCATCCGCGCGGTGGCGGTGGTGATGAGCGGGCCGGGCTGGTTCTTGAACTTGCGCAGTGCGAACAACAGGCTTGCGGTCAGGCAATTCGCCACAGCGGCTACCAGCATGCGCGAAGGGTTGGGGCCGGTGTCGGTGCCCAATGGCGATGGTTCATCGGTGAGCAGGTCCGGCAGGCTGGTTTCGTCGAAGCGGATGCGGAAGGCGTAATCCTGCTCCTGCTCCACGGTCAAACGGATGATCTGTTCGTCACTCATGGCAAGTCTCCTGGGGTGATGTCTCGATGTGTGCGGGCTTCAGAGTGCGCGCACGTAAAATCGCTTGGCACTGCCGTCGCCGCGCTCCTGTACTTCGAAATGGGCTGCGTGCTTGCGAAGCAGGTCACTGAGTTTCTTGTGCCCGTACAGGCGGGCATCGAAATCGGGCCGCACCTTGTTGAGGTAACTGCCCACGCTGCCAAGGAAGGCCCAGCCTTGCTCGTCCGATGCGTCCTCTATGGCCTGGCGCAACAGGTCCAGTGGCAAGCTGGCTTTTGCGGGAGTGGCGGGCTTGGCGGGCACGTCCTTCGCAGCGGGTTTGGCCTTTGTCTTCTGCGTGGCCTTGGTCGGTGCGGAAGGTGCTTCGTCCAGCGGCTTCTGAGTGCGCAGTACTTCGGTGTAGATGAACTTGTCGCAGGCCTGCACGAAGGCGTCGGGGGTCTTCTGTTCGCCAAACCCGTAGACGGTCAGTCCTTGTTCGCGAAGCCGTTGTGCCAGGCGGGTGAAATCGCTGTCGCTGGAGACCAGGCAGAACCCGTCGAAGCGATTGGTGTACAGCAGGTCCATCGCATCGATGATGAGTGAACTGTCGGTGGCGTTCTTGCCGCTGGTGTAGGCGAATTGCTGCACCGGATTGATCGAGTGTTTCAGCAACGCTTGTTTCCACTGGTTCATGCGCGTGCTGGTGAAGTCGCCGTAGATCCGCTTGACGCTGGCCAGGCCATATTTGGCCACCTCGGCCAGCAGCCCTTCTATGACGCCGGGCTGGGCATTGTCAGCATCGATCAATACCGCCAGCCGGGGCTGGTCATCGTCATATTCAGGCTTGGAACGCATCTTCATGGAAAGCTCCGGAAGGCAGGCAGATGGCCTGATAGTAAGCCTTGCCGATGTTGGGCGTGCATGTCCGGGCGCATGGACGGGGCGGCTTTGCCGGCATCCCCGTCATGGAGCGTTGGTTGCCATGGCTGCCGGTGGGTTTCATGCAGCGGCAGCCTCCAACCGGGGTTTGCGGTGGAGCAGGGTGTAGTAGAGCAGCGGGATCACCACCAGTGTCAGTACCGTGGATACCAAGATCCCGAAGATCAGCGAAATGGCCAGGCCGTTGAAGATGGGATCGTCCAGGATGAAGAAGGCACCGGACATCGCCGCCAGTGCGGTCAGCGCAATGGGTTGCGCACGCACCGCGCAGGCGTCGATCACCGCGTCCTCCAGCGTGCTGCCGCGCTCCAGCAGGTGGTTGATGAAATCCACCAGCAGGATCGAATTGCGCACGATGATGCCGGCCAGCGCGATCATGCCGATCATGCTGGTGGCGGTGAACTGTGCGCCCAACAGCGCGTGGCCCGGCATCACCCCGATCACGGTCAACGGAATCGGCGCCATGATCACCAGCGGCACCATGTAGTTGCGGAAATAGGCGACCACCAGCAAGTAGATCAACACCATGCCGGCGGCATAGGCGATGCCCATGTCGCGGAAGGTTTCATAGGTGATCTGCCATTCACCGTCCCACTTGATGGCGAAGCCGCTGGTGTCGGCGGGCTGGCGGACGAAGAACTGGGACAGCCGGTGGCCGTCGATGGCGTTGTCCGCCACTTGCCCGACCAGATCGAACATGCCGTACAGCGGGCTGTCGATGCGGCTGCTTTCGTCACCCATCACGTAGACCACCGGCAGCAGGTCCTTGTGGTGGATGTTGCCGTCCCAGGTCGTGGTTTCCACGCGCACCAGTTCCGCCAGCGGCACCTGGCGTCCGTCATTGCCACGCACGTCGAGCGCCAGCGTGCGTGCCAGTTCGGCCTGGTCCTGCGGCGACAGGCGCAGGCGGATCGGACGCGGATATTTCGAATGCTCGTCCACCAGCCAACTGGCATCCAGCCCGCCCAATCCGGCGGCCAGCGTATCGGCGATCTGCGCTTGGTCCACGCCCAATCGTGCTGCGCGTTCGCGATCGATCACCAGCACTTCGCGCGAGGCGTCTGCTTCCACGCTGCTGTCCACGTCGACGATGCCGTCGGTGGAGAGGAAACGTTGTTCCAGTGTGTGCCCGATGCGGCGCTGCAGGGCGTAGTCCGGTCCGTAGATTTCGGCCACGATGGGGGACAGCACTGGCGGGCCGGGCGGTACTTCCACCACCTTCACCGAGGCGCCGTGGCGGCGGCCGATCTCGGCCAATGGCGTGCGCAGGTCGCGGGCGATGGCATGGCTTTGCCGGTCGCGATGGTGCTTGTCGACCAGATTGACCTGCAGGTCGCCCACGTTCGCGCCTTCGCGCAGGAAGTATTGCCGCACCAGTCCATTGAAATTGATCGGTGCAGAAGTACCGGCATACCCCTGGTAGTCACGCACTTCCGGCGTGCGGTCCAGCACGCGGGAGAGTTCGGTCAACAGCGCATGGGTGTCTTCCAGCGTGCGGCCTTCCGGCAGGTCCACCACGATCTGCAATTCGGATTTGTTGTCGAACGGCAGCATCTTCAACACCACCCATTGCACGGCGGCCAGGCTCACTGCGAGCAAGACCAGTCCGGCCATCGAAGCGAATAGCCAGCCGCGCCGGCGTGCGCCGCGTTCACGATGCAGGAACGGTGTCATCAGGCGGGTGAACAGCGCATGCAGGCGCGCGGCCATGGTGCCGGCGGCGTGGCCGCTGGTTCCGTCGTGCGCGGCATGGTCGGGCACGTGGCGCGACAGCAGCTTCAGCGACAGCCATGGCGTGACCACCAGGGCGACCGCCAGCGACAGCAACATGCCGACCGAGGCGTTGATCGGGATCGGCCGCATGTACGGCCCCATCAGCCCGCTGACGAAGGCCATGGGCATCAGTGCGGCAATCACGGTGAAGGTGGCCAGGATGGTCGGTCCGCCCACTTCGTCCACTGCGGCGGGAATGGCCTCACGCAGCGTTTTGCCGCCTTGCGCCATGTGCCGGTGGATGTTCTCCACCACCACGATGGCGTCATCCACCAATATGCCGATGGAGAAGATCAGCGCGAACAGGGAAACGCGGTTGAGGGTGAAGCCCATCGCCCACGAGGCGAACAGGGTCAGCGCCAAGGTCAGCACCACCGCCGCACCGATCACGATGGCTTCGCGCCAACCCAGTGCCAGCAGTACCAGAAGCACGACCGAACCGGTGGCGAACACCAGCTTCTGGATCAGCTTCATCGCCTTGTCGCTGGCGGTTTGGCCGTAGTCGCGGGTGACCTGTACTTCGATGCCATCTGGGATGAGTTGGCCGCGCAGGGCTTCGACACGCTGTTCCACCGCGCGGGTGATGTCCGAGGCATTGCTGCCGGGTTGCTTGGCAATGGCCAGGGTCACTGCTGGAGCGGTGCCGCTGGCGGGACCGTCGCGGCCGGCGGGTGCACCGTGCCAGACGTAGGAGACCGGACGGTCTGAATCGCCAATGTCGGCGATGTCTGCAATGCGCACGGGCTGGCCGTCACGCAGACCCAGCACCAATTGCGCGACTTCGCCGCGGTCGGCGAGGAAGCGGCCCGCGGTGACCTGTGCCGCGCCATCGGCACCGATGCGCTCGCCCGCATGGCGGGCCAGGTTGGCGGATTGCAGCGCCTGCGCAATATCGCCCACGGTCAGGCCATGGCTGGCCAGCCGTGCCGGGTCCAGGGTCACCATGGCGGCACGTTCCGGCGTACCGATGGTATGGATGTCGCGCGTGCCGGGGATGCGCTTGAGTTCGGTTTCCAGCGAGTGCGCCACCTCGGCCAGGTCCAGCGCACTGCGATCGGGATCATCGGTCCACAGGGTCAGCGCCATCACCGGGACGTCGTCGATGCCCTTGGGTTTGACGATGGGCTGGCCGACGCCGAAGTTCTGCGGCATCCAGTCCTGGTTGGAGAACACCTTGTCGTACAGGCGCACCAGCGCCGGCTGTCGCTCCACGCCCACCTGGTATTCCACGGTGACCACGGCCATGCCGGGCCGGCTGATCGAATAAACGTGCTTGACGCCCTCGATCTCCGAGAGCCGTTGCTCCAGCGGAAAGCTGACCATCTGTTCGACCTGCCGTGCGCTGGCGCCGGGGAACGGCACCATCACGTTGGCCATGGTCACGTCGATCTGCGGTTCTTCCTCGCGCGGCGTGATCATCACCGCCACCAGGCCCAGCAGCAGGCCCAGCACGGCGAGGATCGGCGTCAGCGGATTATCCTGGAAGGTGCGCGCGATCCGCCCGGAGAAACCGAGCGGCGTGGAGTCCGGCGTGGCGGCCATGTCAGTGCCCGCCTTGTCGCGATTGCACCAGTGCTTGCAAGGCTTGCACCGGATCAGTGGCGATGGTTTCACCCGGCTTGAGGCCTGCAATCACGTCCACCTCGCCACCCGTGCGCGTGCCCAGCCGGAGCTGGCGCAGGCTCAGGTAACCATCGGCCAGCACATAGACCGCTTCCATTTCCCCGCGGCGAACCACCGCGGAATCGGGGATGCGCGGATACGTTGCGCCATCCACGGCGGGAAACAGTACCTTGGCCGTGCTGCCCGGTACCGGAGCCGGATCCAGCGCCGGCAGGCTGATGCGCACCGGTACGCTGTGGGTGGCGGCATCGGCACTGGGGAACACCACTACGTTGGCTGCTTCCACTTCACGGCCATCGGCGAAGGTGATGGTGGCGCGGGGTTGCGTGCGGATGGCATCCGCATCGGCCTGCGGCACGCGCACTTCGATGCGCAGGGCATCCGGTGCGAATACCGTCATCAGCGGCTGTCCGGGATTGACGCTTTCGCCCGGCTCCACGTTGCGCGCGCTGACGATGCCGCCATAAGGACTGCGCACCACGGTGTAATCGGCCTGTTGTCCGGCCTGCGCCAACTGCGCGCGCGCCGCGTCGCGTGCGGCAACGGCGGTATCGCGCGCCGCACGCGCCTGATCGATCTGCGCCTTCGACACGAACTGGCCATCGGCCAATGCGGCGAAGCGACGGTACTGACTGTCGGCTTCGGCGGCGGCGGCTTCCGCGGCACGCAGTTGCGCGCGTGCAGTATCGCTGCCTGCCTGTTGTTCCACGGCGGTCAGTTGCAACAGCACCGTACCGGCATCCACGCGGTCGTTCACGTCATGCGCCACGCGCACCACGCGGCCCTGGGTCTGGGCGGACAGCGTGGCCTGGTTCACCGCTTCCACCACGCCATCCCACTGACGTCCGTGGGCACCCTCGGCCATGGCCACGATACGGGTATCGACATCCTTCACGGCCGGCAAAACCGGCACTTCGCTGTCGCTGCTGCAGGCGGCCAGTGCCATGCCCAGCAACAGTGGCCAGGCAAGTCGAGGGGAAACGGTGTCCATGCGGATCACTTGAAGGCGCAGCCGCTGGCGATGCCCAGCTTGCGGAACACGATGGCGGCCGGACAGAAGCCGGTGACGCTCGCTTGCAGCAGGTTCAGGCCGACGAAGGCCGTCAGCAGCAACCACCACGGGGAAACGAAATACACCAGCGCGGCACTGGTCAGGATCATCACGCCGGCAAAGGCAAGGACGGCACGGTCAAGGTTCATGGCAAGGCTCCGGGAGGAAAGGGATAGGGCACTTGCAAATAAATTAGCATCGTCTAATATTAGAGTCAACTAATCTAATAAGAGGACATCCCATGACCCTCTCTGCCAACGATCTGGTTACCGCTGCGCGCCAGCGCATCCGGGAGATACCCGCCGTTGAAGTGCAGGCACCGCCCATGGGTGAATGCGTGTTGATCGACGTGCGCGAACCCGACGAATACGCCGCAGGCCACTTGCCCGGCGCCATCAACCTGCCGCGCGGCGTACTGGAATTCCGCATCGAGGCGCATCCGGCCATGGCCTGCGTGACCAGCGAGTCGCTGGCGGTGAAGTCACGTCCGCTGGTGGTGTACTGTCTGACCGGCGGGCGCGCGGCCCTGGCCGCCGACAGCCTGCAGCAACTGGGTTTCAGCCGGGTGTCTTCGCTGGCGGGCGGTATCACTGCCTGGCGTGAGGCTGGCTTGCCCGTCACTACCGCAATCACCGAGCCACGATGAACAAGAACACCGCCCCCGTCGCCATGAACATCGATCCGGCTGCCATGCGCGGCCATGCCAGTGAAGCGGCGCAATTGCTCAAGGCATTGGCCAATGAAAAGCGGCTGATGATCCTGTGTCTGCTGGCCGAGGGCGAGCGCACGGTGGGTGAACTCAATGCGCTGCTGGACTTGAGCCAGTCGGCGTTGTCGCAGCACCTGGCGTTGTTGCGCGAAGAGGGCCTGGTGCAGACCCGGCGCGAGGCGCAGAGCATCCACTATTCGTTGACGCCGGGACCGGCGTTCGAATTGATCCATACCCTGCATGGCATCTACTGCGCCCCGCGCAAGCCGGCGGGAAAAAGGACAGGCAAATGATCGGATTCATCAAATCGCTGTTCGGCATGGGCGGCGAGGGCATCGGTCCAAGAGAAGCCGTGCAGCGCATGAATCGCGGCGCGGAGCTGGTGGACGTGCGTGAAAGCAACGAGTACACCAACGGGCATGCACCCGCAGCAAGGCATGTTCCTTTGGGTCGCATCCGCAACGAAGGCCCAGAGGCGCTGGATGCGCTGCAGCTTGCGCCGGAAAGTGGCGAAGTGTTGTTGATCTGCCAGAGCGGCATGCGTTCGCGGATGGCGCAGAACGCGCTGTCCAAGGATGCGCGCCGTCGCTATGTGAACGTGGAGGGCGGCATGGCTGCCTGGGCGAACAGTGGACTGCCGGTGCAACGCACATGACCAATAGCTCCGTGGAAAAAGCCGACACCCTGCGCTGGAACACGCGCTATGCCACCGGCGACTATGTGTTCGGCACGGCACCGAATGCATTCCTGGCGGCGCAGGCGCACCGCTTGCAGGCCGGCATGCGCGCATTGGCCGTGGCCGATGGCGAAGGCCGCAACGGCGTGTGGTTGGCCCAGCAAGGGTTGGACGTGTTGTCGGTGGATGCCGCGGAAACCGGGCTGGAGAAGGCACGGCAACTGGCGGCCTCGCGGAACGTGCACATCGCCGCCGAACTGGCCGACCTGGGCGAATGGGACTGGGGCCATGCGCGTTTCGACGTGGTGGCGGCCATCTTCATCCAGTTCGCTGGGCCCGTACTGCGCGATGCCATGTTCGCCGGCATGCGACAGGCGCTGAAACCGGGCGGCTTGCTGATCCTGCAAGGGTATCGTCCGGAGCAGCTGGTGTATGGCACCGGCGGCCCGAAGCAGGTGGAAAACCTCTATACCGAAGCACTGCTGCGCGATGCCTTCACCGGCATGGAGATCCTGCACTTGCACCAACACGACAGCGAGCTTGCCGAAGGCCAGGGCCATGCCGGCATGTCCGCACTCATCGAGCTGGTGGCACGCAAGCCTGCCGAATAGCCGCAGCATCCGGCATGTCCGGGTGTTGCTGATGTGTCCCTTCCAACGTCATTCGCACGGTGCCAGATCATGGCAAGCCTGCCGGAGTGGCAATCCCTTCCTTTTCCCAAACACGGAGACATCCATGTCCGCCATTGATTCCTACAACGACCTGACCCGCAACGTATCGAAGAACCTGACCCCGCTGCGCACCCACAACGCGGACGTCATGCAGGGCTTCGGCGCACTGAGCAAGGCGGCGATGGCGCCGGGTGTACTGGACGAAAAGACCAAAGAACTGATTGCCATGGCGATTGGCGTGGCCGCCCGATGCGACGCCTGCCTAGGCTTCCACGCCAAGGCGCTGGTGCGGTTGGGTGCAACGCCGGAAGAGTTCCGCGAAATGCTTGGCGTCGCCGTCTACATGGGCGGTGGTCCCTCGCTGATGTATGCCGCCAATGCGCTGGCGGCGTTCGAGGAGTTCAGTGGCGGGCAGTGAGGCAAGCACAAGCTGCTCCCGGAGTGGGTCCATGCTCTGGTCCAGCAAGTGAACCCTGTCTAGCGCACGGTTACTACAAGCATGGTTACGCAAAGTGCGGCAACGCCAAGCCAGGCGAGCAATCCGAACCATGAAAGACGACCCTTGTATCCGCCGAGTGCCAAGCGGGAGAGCACGAAGATGCTGCATAAAGAAGCGAGGATGAAGACCGGTAGCCCGATGAAACCGAAAGCCATGGCCGGAATGGTCATGCCGGAATTTGCGAAATAGTAGAACAAGGAAAAATACGCAAGGAAGCCAACCGGAACTGGCCACGAAGGCAGGCGTTGGATTTTGTTCGCGTCGGAAGATGTAGGTAGTTCTGACGTCATTGGTTCTTTCGGCAGTCTCTTTCCTGGGTGGACTGATGTAACAAGGTCATCGCTAGTATCGGCGAGTTTTGAGATATGCGCATTTCACTTTTGTTGGCTGCGCGTGGAAGCACGGGATGATGCCAGCCTGTTGGCCAAAGTTTCTTGGCCGAGCCGGGCCGTAGTTGATCGGTCAGGGCGCTGGGCCAGTGAAGAGTACATAGAGCTGGAAGGCAAGGTATGCCAATGCAAGGAATCCAACGATCGTGATGAGTTTTCTTCGACGATTTGATCGCTGCAATTCACGTTGGTGTTCCTCCGAAAGAGCCATGTTTTGGACATGAACCTGTTCGAGATATTTTTCCGATTTTGCAATGCCTTCTTCAAAGGTCAACTCGCCTGAATCAATTTTTTCCGAGAGGAGATCAAGTTTGCGGATAGCATCTTGATGCAACTTTGCCTTTTGATCGGCTGCTGTTTCAGTAGGTTTCATTGAGCGTGTCTCGATGTTTAGTTGCCTGTTGTTGAAACATGTTCTTCCGGGACGTGGAATCGCCTTGATGAGTCATGGGTGACGATCAATTGCACCACTGTCTTTCGCAGGGAACTCCATCATTGTCACCATCCATCTTCGTGTTGGGGCAGTGCTTAATGAAATACGTGGCCTCTGCACACGACCGCATATGTGAGCAATGGGTTCGTCCGTCGCATGTGAATGTGGGCGATGCGGGCCGTTCACTGGTAGCGTTGGCAATAGGGGCTTTCATGGAAAGCTTGGACTTGTACTGCCCGTAACCAAACCAGACGATTGCACCCAGCAAGGCAAGTATGAACAAGTTTCTCATGCTGCGTTGCTGCCCAGGAAGGCGAGGGCAAGGCCAATCAGTTGAAGAAAGAATGGATTCTTTGCGACATCCCAGTGCAAGACCAGGAAGACCAAGGAGACGGGTGCGATGAGCAGGCACCCAAGCCCCCACAGGAGACTTGTCTTGAAGGCGGCGATGAGGGTTCCGATCGCGCCAAGGATGAATATGAAAAGTCCAAAGTAAGCCAACGCTGCCATTCCATTTCCCCGGTGTCCCTTCCCTGGATTGAATCATCCCACAAAGCGACATTACTTCAATCGAGTCGCCGGACCCGCGTCTCTATCCGTACCGACGCTTCACGCTGGCAATCGAGTTGACCGACGTCCCTCCATTTTCGAGTAGCAGATCAATTTGAAGTCCAATCCCCAACGAGAAGGAGATTGGACGTGAAGAAGCGCTTTTCCGAAGAGCAGATTATTGGCTTCCTGATTGACGTCACCGGCAGTGCGGAAGTTGATGGCCTGCATGATTGCAGCGCTGAAGCATGAACTGACTGCCGGTTTGTTATCCATAAGGGATATGTTGATTACGGACGGGTACCAGCGTCGCTGGTATCCGCTTCGCAACGCCCTTCCCTGCCCACCAGCCTTGCCCAGCGCGAGGTTTCCTGCCCGCATTGCGGCGATGGTGACGGTGGCGGGGTGAGTGCCGCCAAGCGTTTGCGTTCCAGTTCGGCCAGTTTCTCGCGGATCTGCGGCAGTGCGGCCAAGGCGGCTTTCTCGCCTTCCAGGATGGCGTTGCTGCGCTGTTCGAAATCGGCGGGGCCGATGTCGTTGACCTGCGGGCGGATCACCACGTCGGCGCGGGCCAGTTCCTGGGCGCCGAGTTTCTGTCCCATGATGCCGATGGACTGGTTGACGATGCCCAGCATGTGCGTGGGTTTCTTGCCGCTGGCCTTGCTGGAGATGTCCACCGCGATGACGAAGTCCGCGCCCAGACGCTTGGCGGCGTCCACCGGGACCGGGCTGACGATGCCACCGTCCACGTAATTCGATTGTCCGATCAGTACCGGTTCGAACACGCCCGGGATGCTGCTGGACGCACGCACGGCCTGGCCGGTGTTGCCTCGCACGAACACGGTGCGCTCTCCGTCTTCCAAGCGGGTGGAGACGGCGGCGAAGGGTTTCTGCAAATCCTGGATGGAGCGGTTGCCCACCATCTCGTTGACGTAATCCTGCAGCTTGCGGCCCTGCACCAGACCACCGGAGAACAGGCGCACGTCGCGGAGCTTGGCTTCGTCCAGCGCCACGGCCTGCTGCTGCATCTGGAACGGATCCATGCCGCTGGCGTACAACGCGCCGACCACGCTGCCGGCGCTGGTTCCGGCTACCACCACCGGTTCGATGCCGTTGGCCTCCAGCATCTTGATCACGCCGATGTGGGCGAAGCCCTTGGCCGCGCCACCGCCCAGTGCCAAACCAACCCGGACCGGGGCGGGCGTGGGAGCCAGGGTGGGAGCAGGTACCGGTTCGGCCGGGGGTGCAGGCCGGGTGTTGCCGGTGCAGGCGGCCAGCCAGGCGGTGGCCAACAACAGGGGCAGCAGGCGGGGAAGACGATGCGAAGTCATCGCGGCAGGGCTTGGGGGACGGAACGGCGGAGGATAGCCGCCGTTCCCGGAACGGTGCCCGACTGGAATCCGTGTTGTCGCTCGCTCGCAGGCTTTGGAAACTCAGCGCGGAGGTTCGTCGCGCGGGTCCGGGCGGGGGGGGAATTGCAGCACCACGCCGCGCTGTTCCTGGCCGTCCTCGCGGTACCACAGCACCGGGACCTCGTCAGGTGCGGGCGGCTCCAGTTCTTCGTCGATGCGCCGGGCTTCCTCTTCCTCGATCTCCCAGCTATAGCGCTTGCGTGGCAAAGCCGGGTCCAGCCGGCGGAACAGGAAGGCGCCCAGGATGCCACCCAGCGCGCCGCCCAAGTGCGATTGCCAGGACACGCCGGGCTCGTGCGGCAGCACGGTCAGCAGCATGCCGCCGTAGAAGAAGAACGCGATCATGCCGGTGGCAATGGCGGATCGGTCGCGGCGCAGCAGGCCCAGGGTGAACAGCAGCAGCATCAGGCCATGGGTCACGCCGCTGGCGCCCAGGTGATGGCTGCCGGGGTCGCCCAGCCACCACGCGCCCAGGCCGGAGCCCAGCCACATCAGTGGCAAGGCGCGCAGCGTCGCACGCGGGTAGACGCTGCCGGCCAGGGTGCCGAGGATCAGCAGCGAGGTGGCATTGGCGGCAATGTGTTCCAGAGAGCCGTGCAACAACGGCGCGGTCAGTACGCCCAGCAGCCCTTCCACGCTGCGCGGCCCCACCGCGAACGGTCGCCAGTCGACATGCGCCTGGGCGAAGAACACCATCACCAGCACCAGCACGAAGGCCAGGCTGGCATTGAGTGCGCGCAGGATGCGGCGGCGGTCGATCCGGCCCTGGGTCTCCGGGTCGTGCGGGGTGTCGTGTTCGTGCAGGTCCATCCCCCGTGGATGGCGGCGTAGGACGGAATTGCAAGGGCGCACTCCCTTCTCCCTCCGGGAGAAGAGCCTGCCCCCGCGAAGGCGGGGGTGGCACATGGCGCCGGATGAGGGGGCAGGTCATGGGCCCATGGAAAGTACGCGGCATGCGGAGGGGCTCCTCCCTCATCCGCCCTACGGGCACCTTCTCCCGGAGGGAGAAGGGTCAAGGGCGTAAAATGCCGGGATGAATACGCCCAATCCCGTTGTCCGTCTCAAGAACGCCTGGCGCTCCAGCCACCCGTGGATCTTCCAGAAGCTGGTGGAGAAGCCCGCGCAGAAGCCCAAGCCCGGCACCATCGTCGAAGTCGTCGGCGTGGATGGCGAATGGATCGGGCGCGGTTTCTACAACGGCCATTCGCGCATTGCCGTGCGCATCCTGGAAACCCATCCGGACGTGCCGGTGGATGCCGGCTGGTTCTCGCGCAAGATTGCCGAGGCGGTATCGCTGCGCCGTGACGTGCTGAAGCTGGATGCAATCAGTGATGCCTGGCGCGTGGTCCATTCCGAAGGCGATGGCTTGTCCGGACTGGTGGTGGACCGCTATGGCGATTTGATCGTGGTGGAGTTCTTCGCGGCCGGCATGTTCCGCCACCGCGAATGGATCTACGAAGCGCTGCGCGAACAATTCCCCGGCTGCCGCTTCCACAGCTTCGCCGACGAACACGTGCAGAAGCAGGAAAGCTTCGACTTCCACGGCAATACCACCACCGAAGCCGCGGTCATCACCGAACATGGCATCCGTTTCCGCGCCGATCCGGCGGGCGCACACAAGACCGGCTTCTTTGCCGACCAGCGCGAGAACCGGCAGTGGCTGTCGCAGCAGGTGGAAGGCAAGAGCGTGCTGGACCTGTGCTGCAACACCGGCGGCTTCGCGGTGTATGCCGCTGTGCGCGGTGCGTCCGACGTCATTGGCGTGGACATCGACCAGGACGTGATCCAGATCGCCAAGGGCAATGCGAAGTTGAACAACGCGCGCCCGAAATTCGTGCAGGCGGACATCTTCCCGTACCTGCGTGATGCGGCCAATCGCGGCGAGCAGTACGACGTGGTGATCCTGGATCCGGCCAAAATGACCCGTGACCGCGAACAGGTCATCACCGCGCTGAAGAAATACCTGGACATGAACAAGCTGGCGCTCGGCGTGGTGAAGCCGGGCGGCCTGTTCGCCACCTTCTCCTGCACCGGGTTGGTCAGCGAGGAGCAGTTCCTCGACATGCTGCGCCGGGCCGCGTATTTCTCCGGCCGCACCATCCAGATCCTCAAGGTGGCTGGTGCCGGTCCTGACCATCCGTTCATGGCGCACGTGCAGGAATCGCGTTACCTCAAGGCAGTGTTCTGCCGCGTGGTGGATTGAACCGGCGCATGGAGCGCGGTCCGCGCAAGGGCGCGCGCCGTGCGATGTGGGCGGTAGCGGTCCTGACCGGGCTCGCGCTGGTGGCGACGTTGTGGATCGGGCCGCTGAGGGAGTCTCCGCAGGTCGATGCGGGTCCAGCCGCCACGCCGTTTGATTGGGCGCCGCGCATTGCGCTGCTGGCAGGTGACGGTCATCGCGGCGTGCGTGACGGCCAGGTATCCGCTGCGCGCTTCGACGAACCCTGGGGCGTGGTGCGTGGACCGGATGGCAGTGTGTTCGTCACCGATGGCGGTGAAGCCAACCGCATTCGCCGCATTGCGACAGATGGCAGTGTCATCACGTTCGCGGGATCCAGCGAAGGCTTCACGGATGGCGCGGGCAGCGCGGCCAGGTTCCACACGCCTTCGTCGCTGGCCATCGATGCGCTTGGCAATCTCTACGTGGCCGACACCGGCAACCACGCGATCCGCAAGATCACGCCGCTGGGCGAAGTGACTACGTTCGCGGGTACCGGCGAAGCGGGATTTCGCGATGGTCCTGCCGCGCAGGCACGCTTTCATGCGCCCATGGGCGTAGCCGTGGATGCCATGGGCCGCGTGTTCGTGGCCGACAGTTGGAACGATCGCATCCGCATGATCGGATTGGATGGCGTGGTACGCACGCTGGCTGGTGGTGATGCGCCGGGTTTCGCCGATGGCGCCGGCTATCAGGCGCGGTTCGATACACCGGCCGCGCTTGCCTTGGCCCCCAACGGCGATCTGTGGGTGGCCGATACCAGCAATCGTGCGCTGCGTCGGATCGACCTGGGCGGATTCGTGCACACCTGGCAGCCGAAACCCTCGCTTGGGCAGGACGTTGGCCTGGGCCGTCCGTTGTCGCTCGCCGTCACCCATGACGGGCAGCTCTATGTGGCCGAGCTTTCGCCGGGCCGCGTGCTGCAGTTGACCCCCGATGGCGATGTGCGGGTGTTGACCGGTGCGGACACCACGCAATGGTTCGCGCGGCCATCGGCGTTGTGGCTGGAGCCCGATGGCAGCTTGTTGCTGGCCGATGCGGCAGGTCATCGCCTGCATCGCATCGCGGTCGACGATCCTGCGGTGCCGGCATCGCTGGAAGCGGCGGTGGTGGGTCCGGCACCGGAACGCGCCTTGCCCGATACCCGCCAGCGCTGGCCGCTGGCGCCTCAGGATGGCTGGCATGAAGTGGTCGGCACGCTGGGCGAAGTGCGTGGCAATTTCAGTGGCGAAAGCCGCAGCCACCTGCACAACGGGCTGGATATCCGCGGCGACGTGGGTTCCACCGTACTGGCCATTGCCGATGGCAAGGTCAGCAGCCCGGCCACGGCCTGGAGTTTCGGCGGACAGGCCGAAGGCATCGCGGTGGATGAACTTTCCTATGTGCACATGCGGGTTGGCCGTACGCCGCAAGGGCGCAATCTGGATCCGTCACGCTTCCAACTGCTGATGGGCGATGATGGACGGCCTTCGCGCGTCCGCATTCCACGCGGCACGCGCTTCCAGGCGGGCGATCCGCTGGGCAGCATCAATGCACAGGCACACGTGCACTTGATCGTCGGTCCGTATGGGCACCAACACAATGCCGTGCGGCTGGGTTTCCGCAATTACGCCGACCATGTGCCGCCGCGGATCGAACAGGTGTTGCTGCTGGATGCCTTCGACCAGCCCATCGATGTGCGGGAACGTGGGCGCGTGATCGTGCCACGCGACGGTGGCGTGCAGATCGTGGCCGATGCCTGGGACCAGGTGGACAACAACCTGCCGCGTCGTCGGCTTGGCCTGCACAAGCTGGGTTACCAGTTGCTGGATGCCAATGGCACGCCGGTGCCGGGATACGAACAGCCACTCGTCAATCTCGATTTCTCGCGCATGCCTGCGCATCCGGATGCGGTGAAGGTGGCCTATGCCGCCGACAGCGGCATCACCGTGCACGGTGCCGCGCGTACGCGCTTCCTGTACGTGGTGAGCAATCGCGTGCGTGCCGATGAACTGGCGGTGTCGCATTGGGAGCCATCGGAGCTGCCGGTGGGGGATTACTTCATCCGTATCCATGGTGAGGATGCCAGCGGCAATCAGGCTGTCGGTCGGCGTGATTTGCCGATCACGTTGGTGGATGTGGCCTTGCCGGCCAGCATCGGCGACTGAAGGTACACCGCAAAATGTAGTCCGGGAAAGCGAAGCGCACCCGGGGTCATGGAGTTTCAGCAGGAGCCGCATGCGGACGGCATCGCGCGAAAAGCGTTTCGTGCGCTGCGCGCCCGAGTCCGTTTTGACGTGCTGTATGGACGGGACACATGTGCATGGGGAAGAATGCGTGAAGCGGGTTATGCTGGCGCCTGCTTCCACGCCCCGCTTCCACGGACAGGCACGCCATGGTTTCCATCCCCTTCTTCAAGAACACCGTACCGTTGTTGGCAGTGCTGGCCTTGTCGGCATGTGCCTTGATGCCGCCCGAGGATCCGAACGCCCGCCCGGTGCCGGAAGGGACCTGCCACGCGGAGGTGGTGGCCTGGGCGGTGGGGCAGCCTGCGGAGCAGGAGGTCATGGCCCGGGTCTGGCGCGAAAGTGGCGCTGGCCTTGTGCGGCCGATTGCGCCCGGCCAGGCGGTCCCCCGCGACGTGCGGGCTGACCGGCTCAATGTGCACATCGACGCCAACAATGTGATCACCCAAGTGTATTGCCGCTGATCGCGATCGATGAGACGCGGCCCGCTACACTGGCGGGCATGGAAACCTCATCCCTGTTGTTGATCCTGGTCGTGCTGGCGGCCGTCACCGTGGTGTTGCTGCTGGTGCTGGTCCTGCGCCGCCCGGATACGCGGTTGGAGCAGGCCTTGCGCGAAGAACAGCGTGGCGGCCGTGGCGAGTTGCGCCAGCAGTTGGACAGCCTGTCGCAATTGCAGGAAACCCGCATCGAGGGTTTCGGACGCAATCTTGCCGACCTGACCGTGCGCACCGACCAGCGGCTGGATGCCTTGCGCGATGCCCTGACCGAGGATGCGCACAAGTCGCGTACCGACCAGGCCGTTCGCCAGCAGCAATTCGCCGACACCTTGACCGCCCAGTTGCGTGACCTGAGCCAGCGCAACGCGCAGGTCATCGCCGAGATGCGGGTGACACTGGAGGCGCGGCTGAAGGAATTGCAGGCCGACAACGCGCAGAAGCTGGAGCAGATGCGCGCCACCGTGGACGAGAAATTGCACGCCACGCTGGAAACGCGATTGACCGAAAGCTTCGGCAACGTCACTGCCATGCTGGCGCAAGTCCACCAGGGCTTGGGTGACATGACCCGATTGGCCGCGGACGTGGGCGGCCTGCAACGCGTGTTGACCAACGTGAAGTCGCGCGGGGTATTCGGCGAAGTGCAGTTGGCCGGCCTGTTGGAACAGGTGTTCGCACCGGACCAGTACGCTGCCAACGTGGCCACCGTGCCGGGCAGCAACGAGCGGGTGGAGTTCGCGGTGCGTTTCCCCGGTTCGTCAGGCGACGCCGTGGTGTGGCTGCCGGTGGATGCCAAGTTCCCGCGCGAGGATTACGAGCGCCTGCTGGATGCGCAGGAAAAGGCCGATGCCGATGCCGCGCGCGCGGCGGGCGATGCCTTGGAGCGCGCGGTGCGCAAACAGGCGCAGATCATCCGCGACAAATACGTGTCAGCGCCGCACACCACCGAATTCGCGGTGATGTTCCTGCCCACCGAAGGCTTGTACGCGGAAGTGTTGCGGCGTCCCGGCCTGTTCGAGGCCATGCAGCGCGACCTGCGCGTTACCATCGCCGGTCCTACTACCCTGCTCGCCTTGTTGACCAGCCTGCAGGTCGGTTTCCGCACCGTGGCCATCGAGAAACGCTCCGCCGAAGTCTGGCAGACCCTGGGTGCAGTGAAGACCGAGTTCGGCAAGTTCGCCGACGTGCTGGAGTCGGTGAAGCGCAAGCTGGACCAGGCCAGCGGCGAGATCGAGAAGACCGGCGTGCGTACACGTGCCATCGAACGCAAGCTGCGAGGCGTGGAATCGCTTACCGACGACGACAGCCAGCGCTTGCTCGGCGAAGAGTGATTGCGGGCCCCGGCATCATGCGTGTGTTGCTGGCTCGGTCAGGACTTGGTCCGAGGTGGTTCTGCATGGGCAACGTAGCGCTGGCCGTGGCGCTCCACCTTCATGTGCCCGCCATAGGTATGTGACAGGTTTTCCGAGGTCAGGGTGTGCTCCGGTGTGCCGTCCATGAAGACCTGGCCCGAGCGCAGCAGGATCACGCGGCGGATTTCCGGAATGATTTCCTCGATGTGATGGGTGACCAGCACCAGGGTCACGCCTTGGTTTGCCAGTTCGCGCATCAACGAAATCAGCTGCGATTGAGCGACCGGGTCCAGTCCGGTGGTGGGTTCGTCCAGCAGCAGGGCTTGCGGCCCATGCACCAGTGCGCGCGCAATCAATACGCGGCGGGCTTCGCCGGTGGAGAGTTCCATCAACGGACGTCCGGCAAGTGCGCTGGCGTCCACGCGTTCCAGTGCCGCTTTCGCCTGCGTAATCATCGGTGACGTCACTTCGTGGTCCGGCGGGATGACTAGCGAAGCGAAGAAGCCGGTCAGTACGGCGTCGATGGCGGTGAGGCCATGCATTTCCTGCAGGTCGCGCGCGAGGTCGTTGGTTACCACGCCCAGATGGCGGCGCAGTTCCATCGTGTTCCAGCGGGTTTGTCCCAACAGGCGGATGGGCGATTCGCCTTCACGGGCCAACGGATGCAGTTCGCGGTTGATCAGTTTGATGAAGCTGGACTTGCCGCAGCCATTGGGGCCCAGCAAAGCGGTATGCCGGCCCGGTTCGATCGACAGGCTCAGGTTGTCCAGCGCCAGGATGCCGCTGCGGACCACGGTCGCGCGGTCCAGTTGGATCAAGGGCAAAGCGATGTGCGGCGGGGTTTCCGGGGGGTGGGAAGGCATGGGGAACCAGAACAGGGAATGGCCGGAGGATGAACGCCATACGCCGGCGATGGGTGAAGTTTGACGGCACAGGCCGCATTATTCACCCCTCGATTGGCGGGATCACCGCCGCCCCGCCCGTTCCGGAGTGCCTGATGTCCCAATCCTTGCTCGATTTCCTCACTGGCGGCCTGCTGGGCTTCGGCTGGGTGGGGATGCTGCTGGCGTTGCTGGTGTTCACCCAGCTCACCATCTTCTGCGTGACCCTGTACCTGCACCGCAGCCAGGCGCACCGCGGCGTGGATTTCCATCCGGTGCTCAACCATGCCTTCCGTTTCTGGACTTGGCTGACCACGTCCATGATCACCCGTGAGTGGGTGGCCATCCATCGCAAGCACCATGCGAAGGTGGAAACCGAAGAGGATCCGCACAGCCCGCAAACGCGCGGCATCGGCACGGTGTTCTGGCGCGGACTGGAGCTGTACCGCGAAGCACGCCGCGACCGTGCGTCCATCGAGCAATACGGCAAGGGTGCACCGGACGACTGGATCGAACGTCGCCTGTACACCCCGTTCGCTTCCTTCGGACCGACGTTGATGCTGTTCATCAACTTCGCGCTGTTCGGTATTCCCGGCATTGCGATCTGGGCGATCCAGATGGCATGGATCCCGTTCTGGGCGGCCGGTGTGGTCAACGGCCTCGGCCACTGGTGGGGCTACCGCAACTTTGAAACCACCGACAAGGCCACCAACCTGACGCCCTGGGGCCTGTGGATTGGTGGCGAGGAACTGCACAACAACCACCATGCGTTCCCCAGTTCGGCACGCTTTTCCATGCGGCGCTGGGAGTTCGATATTGGCTGGGTAGCCATCAAGGGCCTGGAAAAACTGCGCTTGGCCAAGGTGCTGCGGGTGGCCCCCACGCTGGACATCCGTCCGAACATCTCGGTGCCGGATGGCGACACTCTGAAGGCACTGCTCTCGCATCGCTTCCAGGCAATGACCGACTACCAGCGCAACGTGCTGAAGCCGGCATTGAAGGAAGAAGCCGCACAGGCCGGAGCCAAGTTGCGCGCATTGCTGCCACGCAAGTTGCGCAAGGGTCTGGTGGACGATGGCCGCTGGCTCAAGCCGGAAGCGCGTGAACAGTTGCAGAGCTGGGTCTCGCAACGCCCGCATATCGGCACGCTGGTGGAATACCGCCGCCGTCTTTCGGCATTGCTGGAAGCACGCAGCCATGATGCCAATGAGCGCCTGAAGCAATTGCAGGCCTGGTGCCATGAGGCGGAAGCCAGTGGCATCCGCGTGCTGCAGGAGTATTCGGCGCGACTCAAGGGCTACGCCCTGGCGCATTGATGCCGGACATGCACTCAACAGGATTCGCCATACCCCGCCGCGCATGGCGGGGTTTGCTGATGCCTGTGCTGTTGTTGTGTGCAGGGATTGCCGGCGCGCAGGTCGCCGCTACCGGTGACTACCTCAAGCGCATGGACACCGATGGCGATGGACGCGTCAGCCTGGACGAATATCTGGCATGGATGGGGTATGCCTTCGACCGCATGGATCGCAATGGTGATGGCGTGCTGACCACCGATGAGCTGCCGGGCGGCAAGGGCAAGCCGCTGACCCGCGAACAACATCGCGAACAATTGACCCAGCGCTTCCACAAGCAGGATGCCGACGGCGACGGTTATCTCAACGCGCGTGAACTGGCTGCTCCGCCGCGCTAGAGTAATTTCGGCACACGTATTTACACCTTTGTCATTCCCGCGAAGGCGGGAATCCAGTGCCTCGGCCTTCGATGCCAACAGCAAAGATGCGGGATGACCGGACATGCGTCCGTTGAAAAGCGACTCCCGTTTTCGCGGGAATGACGCAATGCAAGCCCTGCGGAACTACGCTCGCTTTGATTCCTTCAGGAGCGGCCCTGGCCACGATGATGCTCACGAGGAAGTCCAGCGCGGGCGGCGTCCACTCCTGCAGACGAACCCGTCAATAAAAACGCCGGCCCCTGTGAGGGGGCCGGCGCCGGGGAAAGCCGGGCATCACGCCCGGCAGGGGACCTCTGTTTACTTGGTGATGTCGACGTTCCTCGTTTCCTTCAGGAAGAACGTGCCGATGACCAGGGTCATCAGCGCGATGCCGATCGGATACCACAAGCCGAAGTACAGGTTGCCGGTACCCGCCACCAGGGCAAAGGAGATCGCCGGCAAGAAGCCGCCGAACCAGCCATTACCGATGTGGTACGGCAGCGACATGGAGGTGTAGCGGATGCGGGTGGGGAATAGCTCCACCAGGTAAGCAGCGATCGGGCCGTACACCATGGTCACGTACAGGACCAGGATCCACAGCAGCAGGATCGTCATCGGGACATTGATGCGGCTGGTATCGGCCTTCTCCGGATAACCTGCCGCGGTCAATGCCGTCTTCAACTCGCCACCGAACGCCGTGCGTTGCGTCGCCAGTGCTTCCCCTGCCAGACCTTCGGCCTCATACGAGGTGACCTGTCCCTGTCCAACCCGCACCACGGCCAGGGAGCCCGGCGGAGCAGACTCCACGCTGTAGGGTACGCCAGCGCGGGTCAGTGCGGCGGTGGCGACGTCGCAGGAACTGGTGAACTTGCGGATGTTCACCGGATCGAACTGGAAGCTGCACGTGGCCGGATCAGCGACCACCACGGCCGGTGAGTTGCGGCTGGCCTCTTCCACCGCCGGGTTGGCGAAGTGGGTGATGCCCTTGAAGATCGGGAAGTAGGTCACTGCCGCCAGCAAGCAGCCGGCCATGATGATCTTCTTGCGCCCGATCTTGTCCGACAGCCAGCCGAAGAACAGGAAGAACGGCGTGGCCAGCAACAAGGCCGCCGCGATCAGCAGGTAGGACCAGGTGGGATCCACCTTCAGCACGCTTTGCAGGTAGAACAGGGCGTAGAACTGACCGGCGTACCAGACCACGGCCTGGCCGGCGGTGGCGCCGAACAGGACCAGCAGCATCAGCTTCAGGTTGCCGCCCTTGAGCGAGTCACGGAACGGCTGCTTGGAGCCCTTGCCATCGGCCTTCATCTGCTGGAACAGCGGCGATTCGCTCAGTTGCAAGCGAATCCACACCGAAATGCCCAGCAGCACGATGGAGCCCAGGAACGGAATGCGCCAGCCCCAGGCTTCGAAGGCTTCGTTGCCCAGCGTCAGGCGGCAGGTGAGGATCACCGCCAGTGACAGGAACAGGCCCAGTGTTGCAGTGGTCTGGATGAAGCTGGTGTACAAGCCGCGTTTGCCATCCGGCGCGTGTTCCGCCACGTAGGTAGCCGCGCCGCCGTACTCACCGCCCATTGCCAGGCCTTGTGCCAAACGCAGCACGATCAGGATCACCGGTGCGGCGAAACCTATCGAGGCATAGTTGGGCAGCACGCCGACCAGGAAGGTCGAGATGCCCATGATCAGGATGGTGACCAGGAACGTGTACTTGCGTCCGATGCGGTCACCCAGGCTGCCGAAGAAGGCCGCGCCGAACGGACGCACGAAGAAACCAGCGGCGAATGCCAGCAGCGCGAAGATCATGCCGGTGGTTTCGTTGACGCCGCTGAAGAACTGCTTGGCGATGATCACCGCCAATGAACCGTACAGATAAAAGTCGTACCACTCGAAGACCGTGCCCAGACTGGACGCGAAGATGACCTTCTTGTGGCCCTTGGTGAGTTCGCCTTGCGGCGCGTGCTGTGGTGCAGCGGTAGTGCTCATGTGGACTCCCCTCCTCAGAAGCTGTATTTGGTGCTGAACTGGAGCCGGGTGATGTCACCACTGGCGCCACTCTCGATTTCACGCTTGCCGTACATTACCTCGCCACCGATATCGACCTTGGGCAGTGGCGAATAGAACAGGTTGGCACGCAGGCTCTGCACGCTGCTGGTGGCACCCAGGCCGGTCAGTGCGACATCGTTGCTGTAGTCGCTGCGCGCGAAGATCAGGTTGGAACGCAGCTTCGGACTGAAGGCATGGCGCCAGCCCACGTAGCCGGCAACCACGCCGATGCTGTCGATGTTGCCGTTGCTGCCATCCAGTACCGCATCGCTCTGGATGCCCAGGCCGATGTAGCGGCCAATGCCTTCGCCAGCGGTCAACTGGTACTGCAGCGTATCGTTGCTGCCCATCACCCAGCGGCCACCCACGCTGACGCCGCCACCGAAGGTGCTGTCGTCGTAACCCGGACGGTCCACGGTCAGGCTGCGCACCAGGCCCGCGATGCCGAAGGTGCCCCAGTCGCCCTTCCAGCCATAACGCAAGGTCAGGTCGGGCAGGGCGCCGCGGTCGGATGCGGTGGTGTTGTACAACGTGGTTTCCGGGTTTTCCAATGCAGCGGTGAACGCGCCGTTGGTGTAGCGGATCTGTGCCTGGCGGACGAAGACCACGCCATCGGTGGGGCCGATGAAGTCGGCGGCTTCCGGCAATGCGGACAAGTCCATGAAATTGGACCAGGTCTGGCCGGCCAGCCACTTGTCCCAGTACATGTAGGCATGGCGCATGGTCACGCCATAGGTGTTGGTGGCGTTCTGGTTGCCCAGGCTGTTACCGAAGAAATCCATCTCCACCAACGCGCCCAGCTTCTTGCCGCTGTCGGTCACGCTGTCCACGCCGAAGCCGATGCGCGAGAACTTGGCGTGCGCATCGAAGTCCGTGCCCGATGCGCTGCCGCCAATCGGCGTCTGGCTGGGGACGTAGAGCGCGCGTCCCACGGCGCTGTCGGCCAATTGGCCATCGCCGGTACGGGTGAGCATGAAGTCGGTCTTGATGAAACCGCCCACCTTGAACGTGGTGCCGGGCAATGCGGCCGGCGTGATGCTGGTGACCTGGATGGGCTGCTTGCCCGCGGGGATTACCGGCGGAGGCGGCGTCTTCGCCTGCACTTCCTGGACTTCGGCGATCTGGGTCTGCTGCTGTTGCTGCAACGAGAGCAGCGACTGCACTTGTTGCTCGAGTTGGGCGATGCGTGCCTCCAGCTCCTTTTCCTTCGCGGTCTGTGCAAACGCCATGCCCGGCGCGACCAATGCAACCAACAGGGCCATCGCCAGCGGCTTGCGCTGTGCCGGTGCAGTACGTGATGTCATGTTTCCTCCGAACGTCGACGCCGCAACCTTTGATGGGCGGCGCAGGCAGACTGCGCGCGCCTGTCCGCCATCGCATATTCACCATTGGTCGAAGCTGCGCCGCACCATTGCCCTGTAAACAGGGGTTTTAAGACGATGGTCTAAGCGCAATGTTGCAATGCCGCACGCAGGAATGCGGCAAACTGCGTCTCCAACGTCAACCACATCGCTTGTCGACCATCGACTCTGTAGGGAGGGCCACATGACAGATCTTTACCCCGTGAAGCCGGAATTCGCCGCACATGCACGCATTGATCGCGACGAGTACCTGCGCACGTACCGCGAGTCGATCGAGAATCCCGATGCGTTCTGGGGCAAGGCCGCCGGCCGCCTGGAATGGTTCAAGGCACCCACCCAGATCAAGGACGTCAGCTACGACCTTGAAGATTTCCGCATTCGCTGGTTCGGCGATGGCGAATTGAATGCCAGCGTCAACTGCCTTGACCGACAGCTCGCCACGCGCGGCGACAAGGTCGCCATCCTGTTCGAACCGGATGGCCCGGCCGCGCCCGCATACCTCTTAACGCAGAATTATCGGGTTATCCTCGAATACAACTGCTCGAACTACTACGCGATGAGTGTGGGGTTGCTTGCAGATGAGATTGCCCGTTGACCATTCGCCCGCGCGCGCCCTTCGCGCCGGACTGATCCTCGCCCTTGCCGGCTGGCTGGCGGGGTGC
>JBQGFJ010000292.1:0-5397 GCA_052040085.1 Pseudoxanthomonas sp. | reverse complement strand
GGCGCACTGCTGTTCGGGCGTTGGCGCTACGGCTGGCGCGGCAGCATGGCGGTGCGCTGGACACTGGCCGCCATGATGTTGCTGCTGCTGGCCTTCTTCGGCAGCAAGTTCGTCATCGAACTGGTGTTGCAGCGGGCCTGACAACGCAGCATCGCCACAACCTGTGGCGCGTTACGTTGCCGCTTCCAGCGCCTGCGACAAACGCTCCACCGCAATCACTTCCATGCCCTTGAACGCGCCGGACTTTGGCGCGTTGCCCTTGGGCACGATGGCGCGCTTGAAACCGTGCGTGGCCGCTTCGCGCAGGCGCTCTTCGCCATTGGGCACGGGCCGGATTTCCCCGGACAAGCCCACTTCGCCAAAGGCAATGGTTTTCTCTGCCAGCGGCGCATCACGCAGCGAGGACAGCACCGCCAGCAATACCGGCAAATCGGCGGCGGTTTCCTGCACGCGGATACCGCCCACCACGTTGACGAACACATCCTGGTCACCGACCACCACGCCACCATGCCGGTGCAATACCGCGAGCAGCATGGCCAGGCGATTCTGCTCCAGGCCGACGGCCACGCGACGCGGGTTGGACAGTGGCGAAGCATCCACCAATGCCTGCACCTCCACCAGCAACGGCCGGGTCCCCTCGCGAGTCACCATCACGCAACTGCCGGGTTGCTGGCTGCTGCCGGACAGGAAGATGGCCGACGGATTCGGCACTTCCTTCAGGCCTTTGTCACCCATCGCGAACACGCCGAGTTCGTTGACCGCACCAAAGCGATTCTTGAACGCACGCAGGACACGGAAACGGCTACCGCTCTCACCTTCGAAATACAGCACCGCATCCACCATGTGCTCCAGCACGCGCGGACCGGCGATGCCTCCTTCCTTGGTCACATGGCCCACCAGGAAGACCGCGGTGCCGGTTTCCTTGGCATAGCGCACCAGCCGCGCGGCACTCTCGCGTACCTGGCTGACCGAGCCCGGTGCAGCGGTCAGTGTCTCGGTCCACAAGGTCTGCACGGAGTCGGCCACGATCAGCCGCGGCCGGGCTTCCGAGGCGTGCCGGAGGATGCTTTCGATCCCGGTTTCGGCCAATGCCTGCAAGTTGTCCAGCGGCAGTTCCAGGCGCACCGCGCGGCCTGCCACCTGCGCCAACGACTCTTCACCGGTCACGTACAGCGCCGGCAACTGCGCGGCCATGCTTGCCAGCGCCTGCAACAGCAGGGTGGACTTGCCGATACCCGGATCACCGCCGACCAATACCACCGCGCCCTCGACCAACCCGCCGCCCAGCACCCGGTCCAATTCGCTGATGCCGGTGGACACGCGCACCTCGGCAGCCTGGCCGACATCCTTGAGTGCGGTGACCTTGGGTGGATCGACCTTGCCGGCCCAGCCGGCGCGGCGCGACACGGCCGGACCCGCACCGCCGCCCGCCTGCTCCAGCACGATCTGCGACAGCGTGTTCCAGACGCCGCATTCGCCGCATTGGCCCTGCCACTTGCTGTATTCGGCGCCGCACTCGCCACAGACGTAGGCGGTACGGGTCTTGGGCGTCGATTTTGCCATGGGAACTCCAGGATCGTTCCCTGCAATGTAACGTCGACCTGTCTCAGTAGTCGATACGGATCAGCGACGATTTACGGTACATCGCTGCATCCGCATCGGCCTGAACATCGCGTCAAGGCACGAACAGCAGGTAATCGTGCGCGGCACGTGCCAAGTGGGCAATGGTCGCTTCACGCTGCTCGTTGCTGGCGCGCGACTCGACATAGACGACAACGATGGCGTGGCCACGATCACCGGGCAACGTGATGACGCCGGCGTCGGCGATCACGTCACCTACCGTGCCCGTCTTGTGCGCAACCGGCGTGCCCTTGGGCAGCATGCCACGCAAGCGGCCGGCACCCGTACGGGTATCCAGCATGATCTCCTGCAGTACCTTGGTGGACTCCGGCGTCAATAAGTCCCCCTTCCACAGACCCAGCAGGAGTTTGGCCATCGCACGGGCACTGCTAGTGTCACGCGGATCCGCATTCCAGGCATCCGTATGGCTGCGCCGCAACGCTTCGCTGCGTTCAGCACGCGACAATTCCGCATATGCCTCAGGACCGAGGGGGTTGGCCTGGGACGCGTCATTGCCACGGTAGTTGGCCAACAGCTCCCAGATGTAGCGATCCACGCGCAACCCATCTATGCCCAATGCCTGCATGCGCTCCGTGACCGCCGTGGTACCGCCACCAAGGCGCACCAGGATGTCAGTGGCGTTGTTGTCGCTGACCGTGATCATCATGTGGAGCAGATCACGCACGGTGATCGCGGAACCTGCCGTCAGGTGCAGGTCCATGGGTCCCCCCATTTCCGGATAGACATCGTCCGGACCCAGGACCACCTGCTGTTGCAGGCTGAGCTTGCCCTCGTCGACCAGTTTGAGGATGTGCACCGCGACGGGCACCTTCATGGTGCTGGCCATCGGGAAAGGACGGTCGGCATTGACGTAGGCAGTCCGGCCGCTCTCCAGATGGATGATCGCAGCCCCCAGGCTGCCTGGCAGTTGCCCAGCCAGTCGCTCTGCCTCCACCTGCAAACCCGGTGCAGACGCAGGCGCCTGCCTGGCCAGGGTGGACAGCGGCAACATCAAGCAAACCAGTACGGACAACGTCATCAGCATGCGCGAACGGGGGCGCTGCAACGGGATACGTGAGGAACATTGGTACATGTCAGCATCCATTTCCTGAAAGGGGACAGGCGCCAGCGCGATTGCGCTGGCGCCACGGCACTCAGAAGCGCATGCGCGCCCCGAACGTGAAGTACCTGCCTACGACATCGTAGTAGGGAGAAGCATTTGCACCCAGGGGAGCCTTCTTGTCAAACAGATTGCGGACGTCGGCATAGACCTCGACCTCGCTGCTTTCCCCCAGCGGGAAACGCGCGCTTCCGCCAATGTCCCAATACAGGTAGGACTCGATGTCGCCGTTGGTCAGCAACAACTGGTTGTTGTACACGCCGCTGGAGATATAGCGCGCACGTGCGTTCAGCCCATAGTTGTCGCCGCGCCAGCCAAATGCCGCATTGGTACGCCAACGCGGCACGCCGGAACCGCCGGTCAATCCCTGTGATGTCACGTACTCGAAGGTGTCCTTGCCATCGTAGGTCGTCAGGCTATCCACCCAGGTCGACAGCACACGGGCATGGAAATTGCCCGACAACGTCGGGAACCACTTGGCGGCGGGCAAGGAGTACAGCACGTCCAGGTCGACGCCATTGGTTCGATACTCGGCCAAATTGATGTAGTTGGAGTTGATGCGCTCGATGTTGCCGTCCCCATCGCGCACGATGCGGCTGCACATGTCCTGGCTCCCGGAAACGCAGCGCAGCACGGTCTCCTGTGCCGACACCTGGGTGATCACGTCCCCGATCTCGATGTCGAAATAGTCCACCGACATGATCAAGCCCTCCGCGAAAGCCGGAGCCCAGGTAAATCCGGCAGTGAACGTATCGGCCCGCTCCGGTTTCAACTGCGGATTGCCGCCACCGATGACCAGCGCATTGATGGAAGTATTGGTCAATGGATCACGAATGGTCGACCAGCCGGTAGTGCTCGTGGTGAACATTTCCGTCACGTTGGCCGAACGGATATCCCGGGAGCGGCTGATGCGGCCACGGAAGCCATCGAAGAACTCATTGGTCAATCCGTATTTCCACGACCAAATGGCGCCGGAATTTTCATAGTCGCTGAAGCGGGCCGCGGCATTGGCCTGCAGGTCACGGAATCCCGACTTGTCACGCAGCAGTGGTGCACCCATTTCGGCGAAAGCCTCGCGCACCTGGAAGCTGCCTGCCATCGGCGAAGAACTCCACGTCGCAAAGGCTTTGGCAAGGTCTCCTTCGCCTACCTTCTGATCGATCTGCTCCTTGCGCGCCTCCAGCCCGATGGCCAGCGACACTTCGCCGGCGGGAAGCGAGAAGGGCTCGCCCCGCAGGTCCACGCCAGCGGCATCCAGCGTGGTGTTGGTCAGGCGTTCGGGCGTACCAGTCACATACGCAGCCGCTTGGGCAGTAGGGGAACCGTGGCCAATCAAGTTGATGGGAATGCAGCCGGAACCGGGATTGGTCAGCGTCACCCGGCACACAATGTTGCCTGTCACCGGATCGCGTACCGCGTCCACCGCGTTGCGATAGTTCGGGCTCATCAGGAAACCGGGAGCAGCGAGATCGGATTGATCCTCGCCGCGGCTGTAGTAGCCGCTCCAGCGCCAGCTATCCCACACCATCCCGTCCAGCGCCACGGTGAACTGCGTCGTGCGGCGGTCGTAGTCGATGTCGGGGAAGGCAAAGTCGCTATTGAAACGTCCCAGGCCGATGCTGGATTCCCCGGCAGCAACCATGGCATCGCGTACCGCCGTCGGCAGGTAAGGATTGTCCACGTCGATCCTAAGGCCTGTTCCCCGATTGTGATCGCCGAACCACGCGAAACGATTCCAGCTGCGAGAATGACGCGCGTCCACGGTCATCCCGACGTTATCGGAAAGACTCCAGGAGAGACGGCCCAATACGTTGTAGCGGCGCTGCGGCGTCACCAATGAGTTGATGTCGTCATTGCTGGGGCTTTCCCCTCCCCGGATCAGCGCACTGCCGTTGTATCCAGCGAAATCGCGCAGGCTTCCATCCGGATTGAATGCCTTGCCGGCCAACACGCCGGTCGTGATCAGGCCTCCAATGGCGGCATTGCCCATGCCGACATCGCTATGCATCGTGAAGGTGCCATCGCCATTGGACAGTTGCGCGGCACGCCCCAACCACGGGCGTGCGGTCTTGGGCATGATGCCATCCATGTTGAGCGCCTCCGCGCCGATCACGACATGGCCACGGCCCTGTGAAATCTCGAAACCTGTTGCCGCAGCGGCATACTGCCGCTGGTTGTCCGAGCGCGATGACACCCCGCCTTGCACATCGATCTTGGTGCCGACCAATTGACTGTCCAGACGCACGTTGACCACGCCACTGACCGCTCCCGAGCCCCAGGCCGCGGATGCACCGCCGGTGACCACGTCCACGCCACTGATCATGATCGAGGGGATGGCCGCCAAGTCGTTGTCACTTGCAAAACGCCTGCCATCCAACAGCACCAGGGTGCGGCTGATACCGAGGCCGCGCAGGTCCACGGGTTCGCGCGCCGCGGCCACGCCGGTGGTATGAGTCTGTGGCGACATGGTGCCGCGGAACTGCGGCATGTCATTGAGTGCCGCAGCAACCGTGGTGTGGGTGGAGAGCTTCAGTTCCTCCGGCGTGACTTTCACCGTCGGCGTCGGCGCATTGAAACCCGGACGGTCGATGCGGGAGCCGGATGCCGTCACGTTGACAGCACCAATCTCCGTCACCTTGTCGGCGGAGTCATCAGCC
>JBQGFJ010000291.1:0-8936 GCA_052040085.1 Pseudoxanthomonas sp. | reverse complement strand
TTTCAGGCGTATCGATACCGGTCTCCAGTTCCAGTTCCCTGGCCAGTGGCCGTGGATCGGGAAGGTCCAGTATCGCCATGATGCTGGAACCGGCGAAGGCGATGTGGGCGGTGGCATGGCCCAGCACGTCGATGGGCGTGTTCAGTGCGTACTCGGCCATGAAGGCATTGGCCTGGGGCAAGGGGCGCCAGCCCAGCGAGACGGCATGCAAGGGGTCTTGCACGGCGATGGCCAAGGCCATGAATTGCTCCGGCTCCGCTTCACACTGGATCAGGGCCGCGAGGCTTGCCGGGGCGCGGTCGGTTCCAGGATCGGTAGCCGCTTGGGAGGGCAGGGCCGGGAGGAGCAGGAAGGGAATTGCGAAGCGCCATCGGGACATGCGGGTCAGATCTCGGTGTAGGGGTCGGCAATGCCGAGGCCTGCGAGGATTTCGCGTTCCAGTTGTTCCATGCACTCGGCTTCGCGTTCGTCCTCGTGGTCCCAGCCCAGCAAGTGCAAGGTGCCATGCACGGTGAGGTGCGCGTAATGGGCGTTGAGGGCTTTCTGCTGCTCGCTGGCTTCGCGTGCCACTACTGGTGCACAAATCACCAGGTCACCCAACAGCGGCATCTTCACGCCCTTCGGCAGCTTCACACCTTCGGCGATATCCGCAGGGAAACTCAGTACATTGGTGGCGTAATCCTTGCCGCGGTAATGCCGGTTCAGCGCGCGTCCTTCCTTGTCGTCGACGATGCGAACCGCCAAGTCGGCCTCGCGAATGCGGCCTTCCAGCGCCGCGGCAACCCAGCGGCGGAAACTCACGGCAGCAGGCAGCCCGGCGCGGGGCAGCGCATAGCTGACGGAGACTTCGAGGCGGACGGGGCCTTGGGTCATGTAGTCATCCTCGCCTGCATGTCATTAGAGACATGAATGGAATATGCCGGTTGGACACGGAAAGTTCCTTGGATCCCCAGGGTCCTCGTTTGCACTGTGGATCACTCTCCTTGATGTCAACTTCGGGGACCAGGTCGTGGGTTCCGGTCAAGGATACCGCTGCGATACTTGATTCGATCAGATATGAAATCAGATGGCCGGAGTTGCTCCATGGGTCTATGACTAGATCGACCACATGGCAGCCTTCAGGCGTTAACGCATCCGTACTAGCAGCTAACAGTAGCTGCGCCTGATCACCAGCGATCAGCGCTAAGCGCTCCTGTTCATTGGTCCAAGGTTTGCGGCGTGCTTCCACGAGATTGGTCAGTACTTGCCGCGGGATGATCGTAGTAACCCCATCCTCCAGAAGAACTGCAACGCAAGGTTTGGTGATGTCTGAAGCCGGGGTAACGGTTCGTACTTGTACATCGGGCAATACAAGTGGTTCACTGTCCTCGGCCTTGGTGTTACCAAGGGCCAGAAGGGCCACGATGCATGCCAGCCATCTCATGACGAACCCGTCTCTTTGTCCTTGGCATCGCGGCGCTCGTAGGCATTGACGATGCGGGCGACCAGCGGGTGGCGCACCACGTCGCGGGCTTCGAAGAAGGTGAAGCTGACGCCGTCCACGTCGCGCAATACATCAATGGCATCGCGCAGGCCCGACTTCACGTGCTTGGGGAGATCAGTTTGGGTCATGTCACCGGTGACCACGGCGGTGCTGCCGAATCCGAGACGGGTGAGGAACATCTTCATCTGTTCGATGGTGGTGTTCTGTGCTTCATCCAGGATCACGAAGGCGTCGTTGAGCGTGCGTCCACGCATGTAGGCGAGGGGTGCGATTTCGATGACGTTCTTTTCCAACAGCTTGGCCACTTTTTCCACGCCGAGCATTTCATACAACGCGTCGTACAGCGGGCGCAGGTAGGGGTCGACTTTCTGTGTCAGGTCGCCAGGCAGGAAGCCCAGTTTTTCGCCGGCTTCCACTGCCGGGCGCACCAGGATGAGACGCTGGACGCGTGATTCGTTCAAGGCTTCCACGGCCATCGCTACGGCCAAAAAGGTCTTGCCGGTACCGGCCGGGCCAATGCCGAAGTTGATGTCGTGGGTGGCAATCGCGTGCAGGTACTTCGACTGGTTGGCGCCGCGGCCGCGCACGGTGCCGCGCTTGACCTTGATGGCCACGTCCTGTGGCGTGTAACCGGCATCGGCCACGCGTTCCACGTTAGCGTCGTTCAGGCGCAGGTGGATGGCAGATTCATCGAAGGTGATCTCACTCGCTTCCGCGTACAAGGCGCGCAGCAGCTTTTCGGCAGCGGCGGCGGATTGTTCCGGGCCGGTGATGCGGAAGATGTTGCCGCGGTTGGCGATTTCCACGCCGAGTTTCAGTTCGACCTGGCGCAGGTGCGAGTCGAACGGGCCGGCCAGGTTGGCCAGCCGCTCGTTGTCTTCCGGGTCCAGGGTGAAGTTGCGTTCGTTCGGATTGGCCATGGCGCGATTCTATTCGATTGCCCGTGGAGTGATCGTCACGCGTGCGGCGTCAGGCGGCTTCCTGTCCGTCCCGCGTTGCCACCCGGCCACGCAGCGAGTTTGTCCGTGCCTCGGTGATGACCACGTCGATGAATTGCCCGATCAAGCGGGGGTGCCCGGGGAAGTTCACCGAGCGCATGTTCTCGGTCTTGCCGGTGAGCTCGTTCGGGTCCTTGCGCGAGGGGCCTTCCACCAGCACCGATTGCACGCTGCCCACCATGGCCTGCGAGAGCTTGGCCGAATGGGCGTTGATGTGTGCCTGCAGGCGTTCCAGCCGCGCGTGTTTGACGGTGTCCGGCGTGTCGTCGTGCAGGTCGGCCGCAGGCGTGCCGGGGCGGCGTGAGTAGATGAAAGAGAAGCTCTGGTCGAAGCCGATGTCCTCGATCAGCTTCATGGTTTTCTCGAAGTCCGCATCGGTTTCGCCGGGGAAGCCGACGATGAAGTCAGAACTGATGGAAATGTCCGTGCGGACGGCCCGCAGCTTGCGGATCTTCTGCTTGAATTCCAGTGCGGTGTAGCCACGCTTCATTGCGCTGAGGATGCGGTCGCTGCCGGCCTGCACGGGCAGGTGCAGGTAGTTGGCCAGTTGCGGGACATCACGGTAGGCCTCCACCAGCGAGTCGGAGAACTCCAGCGGGTGCGAGGTGGTGAAACGGATGCGGCCGATGCCGTCGATGTCGGCAATGGCGCGGATCAGCAACCCGAGATCTGCCACTTCGCCATCCCCGTAGGGACCGCGATAGGCGTTGACGTTCTGCCCGAGCAGGTTGATTTCGCGCACACCCTGGCTGGCCAGTTGCACGATCTCCACCAGCACGTCCTCGAACGGGCGGCTGATTTCGGTGCCGCGGGTATAGGGCACCACGCAGAATGAGCAGTATTTGGAGCAGCCTTCCATGATGGAGACGAAGGCGCTGGGGCCTTCGGCGCGCGGCTCAGGAAGGCGATCGAATTTCTCGATTTCCGGGAAGCTGATGTCCACCTGGGGCTGGCCGCTGGCACGGCGCTCGCGGATCAATTCCGGTAGCCGGTGCAGGGTCTGCGGGCCGAACACCAGATCCACGTAGGGCGCGCGCTTGACGATGGCATCGCCTTCCTGCGAGGCCACGCAGCCACCCACGCCGATGATTACGGGTTTGCTGCCTGCCTTCAGTGCTTTCCAGCGCCCCAGTTGGCTGAAGACCTTCTCCTGCGCCTTTTCGCGGATGGAGCAGGTATTGATCAGGATGACGTCGGCGTCTTCCGGGGTGTCGGTCAGCTCCAGTCCTTCGGCTTCGGCCAGCACGTCGGCCATGCGGGCCGAGTCGTACTCGTTCATCTGGCAACCGGGGGTCTTGATGAAGAGCTTTCCGCGCGCGGGCAAGCCATCACCGGGCGGGCCCGCCGGGCGTGAGCCGGGCAGCGGAATCAGGGGTTGCGTTGTGTCCACGGCGGAACCGGCCGTGGTCGGCAAGGGGGCGGGCGTCCCGGGCATGGTGCTTATTCCAGGCGGGGTGGCGGGCGGGATGCGTAGTGTACGTGTTGGCGCCCCCGTCTGTAGGAGGAGAGTTGCGCCCACCGGGCGGTAGTCCCGGATTCGGCCGGAAGGTGCTTGCGGCAGGCACTTGGCAAGGATGTCCCGAGTTGGGGATACTCCGCGCCATGAAGGGGATTCTGGCCACATGGGGAATGCTGGCGCTGATCGCGACTCCATCCATTTCAATGGCGGGGACGCTCTACAAGTGCGTCGGTGCCGATGGCGTGCACAGCTACGTCAGCAAACGGGTCAGTGGCGCGCAGTGCGAAGTATTCAGCCGCTACACGCCTGACCGGCGGCCTGCCGTGCGTGCGCCGGTACCGGTTGCTCCGCCACCCCAGGCAAGCACCTCCGCGCCTGCGGTGGCTGTTCCCGTGTCCGCGAGCCCTTCGTCGGCCATGCCTGCGGCCACCACCACTGCACCCGTGGGGACGCCTACCCGGCGGGTGGTCAGCGGGCAGGTCTATTCCTACGTGAAGGATGGTGTTCGGCACTACAGCAGCACGCGGCCGAAGGGCGGCGCGAACGTGGCGTCGGTACAGACCATCCATTACAGCCATATCGAAACCTGCTACGCCTGCGCCGCACGGCCGGGCGTGGATTTCAATCGCCTGAGGCTGAATACCACGGCCTACAGCAATGAAATCGCGGCGGCAGCGCGCGAATTCGGAGTGGAAGAAGCCGTGGTGCGTGCGGTGATCCATGCCGAATCGGCCTACAACCCGACGGCGATTTCGCATGCGGGTGCACAGGGGCTGATGCAGCTGATGCCGGCCACCGCGCGCCGTTTCGGCGTGACCGATTCATATGATGCGTCGCAAAACATCCGGGGTGGGGTGCAATACCTGGCCTGGCTGCTGAGGCGCTACAACAACGACTTGACCCTGGCGGCGGCGGGTTACAACGCGGGTGAAGGGGCGGTGGATCGCCACGGCGGCGTGCCGCCTTACCGGGAAACCCGTTATTACGTGCAGCGGGTTGGCATTCTGGCTGACCGCTACCGGCAGGCGACCAGCCTGAATTGATGTGCCTCCGCGCGGAAGGCGCCATTACGCGCTCGCAAGCCCTTGATCCTGTTGGTGATGTTGTGGGGCGGTTAAGGCTTCCGTTACACTTCGCGATGTTTTGTGGCCTGCGTGCAAGCGTGACCGGGCCCTGGCAGCCACAACGCTACCTAAATCAGAAAGTTCGGAGTGCCGGATGGCCAACGATGGGGTCAATGGGCCTGTAGATACGGGCCGACGTCGGTTTCTGCCCGCACCCACCTCAGTGGTGGGTGCAGTCGGGGTCGGGTTTGCAGCTGTACCGTTCATCAAGTCGTGGAGCCCCAGCGCGCGCGCGCGCTTGGCGGGTGCCCCGGTGACGGCCGATATCAGCGGTTTGCAGGAAGGTCAACGCCTGATTTTTGAATGGCGCGGCCAGCCGGTGTGGATCGTGAAGCGTTCGCAGGCCATTTTGGATGCCTTGCCCTCGCTGGACGGTGACCTGCGCGACCCCGAGTCCCGCAACACCGACCAACAGCCGGCATACGTGCTGGCAAACAACCCCGAATTCCGCTCGCTGAAGCCGGAAATCTCGGTGTTGGTCGGGCTGTGCACCCACTTGGGCTGCGCACCGGAAATCGCCGCGGAAATCCGCCCCGAGCCGTTTGATCCGAACTGGAAGGGCGGCTACTTCTGCCCCTGTCACAAGTCGCGCTTCGACATGGCCGGACGTGTGTTCCAGGGCGTGCCTGCGCCGACCAACCTGGTGGTGCCACCGCACTATTACCAGGACGACAACACCATCGTGATCGGCGTCGATCCGCAGGGGGCCTAAGCGATGTCCAACATCATTACCCGCACAGCCAATAACGTGATGGACTGGGTCAACGAGCGTGCACCGGCATTGATGCCGATGTACCGCAAGCACATGACCGAGTACTACGCGCCGAAGAACTTCAACATCTGGTACATCTTCGGCGTGCTGTCGATGGTGGTGCTGGTCAACCAGATCGTCACCGGCATCTTCCTGACGATGCCCTTCAAGCCGAGCGCCGCGGAAGCCTTCGCGTCGGTCGAGTACATCATGCGTGACGTGGAGTGGGGCTGGCTGATCCGCTACATGCACAGCACCGGTGCCTCGCTGTTCTTCATCGTGGTCTACATCCACATGTTCCGCGGCCTGATGTACGGTTCGTACCAGAAGCCGCGCGAACTGGTGTGGATCCTGGGCATGCTGATCTACCTGGTGCTGATGGCCGAAGCCTTCCTGGGCTACGTGCTGCCGTGGGGCCAGATGTCGTTCTGGGGCGCCAAGGTGATCATCTCGCTGTTCGGTGCCATCCCGGTGATCGGCAACGGCCTGACCGAGTGGATCATGGGCGATTACCTGCCCAGCGACGCCACCCTGGGCCGCTTCTTCGCCCTGCACGTCATCGCGCTTCCGCTGGTGCTGTTGCTGCTGGTGGTGTTGCACCTGGGCGCATTGCACGAAGTGGGTTCCAACAACCCGGATGGCGTGGAGATCAAGAAGGGCCCGAAGGGCAATCGCTGGTCCGACAAGGCACCGGTCGATGGCGTCCCCTTCCACCCGTACTACACGGTCAAGGACTTCTTCTACGTTTGCTGCCTGCTGATCGTGGCATCCTTCATCATCTTCTACGCACCGGCCATGGGCGGCTGGTTCCTGGAGCATGACAACTTCACCGAGGCCAACCGCCTGGTGACGCCGGAACACATCAAGCCGGTGTGGTACTACACCCCGTTCTATGCAATGTTGCGCGTGGTGCCGCACAAGCTTTCCGGTGTGCTGGTGATGTTCGGTGCCATTGCCATCCTGTTCCTGCTGCCGTGGCTGGACCGCGCCAAGGTGAAGTCCTATCGCTACCGAGGACTGCTGTCGAAGGTGCTGCTGGGCGTGTTCGCCGTCAGCTTCTTCTGGCTGGGCAAGATTGGTGCCGGTCCGGGTACCGATCCGGTCGAAACCATCGTCGGCCGTTTCCTGACCGCCTATTACTTCCTTTTCTTCCTGACCATGCCGCTGTGGACCAAGTTGGACAAGACCAAGCCGGTGCCGGAACGGGTGACCACGCATGACTAAGACATTGACCGCCCGCATCGCCATATTCGCCAGCGGGTTGCTGCTTTCGTTCTCGGCCCTCGCCGCTGGCGGCGGTGGAGACCTGCAGCAAGCCGGCAACAGCCTGCGTGACCAGGCTTCGTTGCAGCGCGGCGCACAGCTGTACATGAACTACTGCTCCAGCTGCCATTCGCTGAAGTTCATGCGTTACTCGCGCATGGCCGAGGACCTGGGCCTGACCGAAGAAGAGGTAATGGAAAACCTCAACTTCACCGGCGCCAAGTTCGGCGAACACATCCAGGTCACCATGCGCAACGCCGATGGTGCCGAGTGGTTCGGCCAGGCCCCGCCGGATCTCAGCCTGATTTCGCGTGTGCGCGGCAGCAACTGGATCTATACCTACCTGAAGTCCTTCTATCTGGACCAGACGCGTCCGCTTGGCTGGAACAACAAGTTGTTCCCCAACGTGTCCATGCCCAATCCGCTTTGGGAACTGCAGGGCATCCAGCATGCCGAATACGGTGCCGCGGATGCTACCGGTACGCGCCCGGTGGAAGCGCTGAAGGTGGTGCATGCTGGTTCTTCCAGCCCCGCCGAGTTCGATCAAGCGGTGCGCGACATTACCAATTTCCTCGAGTACGTCGGCGAGCCAGCCGCGCTCAAGCGCCAGGACCTGGGCGTGTGGGTGCTGCTGTTCCTGGTGCTGCTGACATTCCTGGCCTACCTGCTCAAGCAGGAGTACTGGAAGGACGTGCACTAAGGCGGTTCCTCGCAGGGTGCCCGCGCTGCCTACCGCGCGGGCCCGGACGGGGAAGGCACGGTTCATGGCCTCCTCCGTCCAAGGGGGATGCTCGGGGCCGTGATGACTGCCAGCAAGGGGCTGGTGGCGTCGATGCGACTGGCGGATTCCGGTCGTCGGAGAGCCTGACGGCTGCGGGTGCATCTATGCGCAATACCTTGACGCTGTTTTCGTCCACCGATGATGTGCTGTGCCATCGTGTCCGCCTGGTGCTGGCCGCCAAGGGGGTCAACTACGACCTGGTGCCGGTGGATCCGCAGAATCCACCCGAAGACCTGATCGACCTCAATCCGTATCACTCGGTCCCGACCCTGGTCGAGCGTGACCTGGTGTTGTATGCCGCTTCGGTAGTGAGTGAATACCTCGACGAGCGCTACCCGCACCCACCGTTGATGCCGGTGGATCCGCTTTCTCGCGCTCGCCTGCGCTTGGCCATGCTGCGCATCGAGCACGATTGGGTGCCGCAGGTGCAGGCCATCCAGCTTGGCAACAAGCAGCAGGTTGATGCAGGTCGCAAGCGCTTGAAGGAACTGCTCACTGCGTCCGTTCCGCTGTTCAAGGCCAGCAAGTTCTTCCTCAATCCCGAGATGAGCCTGGCCGATTGCGCCATGGCGCCCATCATCTGGCGCCTGCAGGCACTGGACGTGCCGCTGCCGAAGGACGGCAAGGCGATCGAAGATTACGGCAACCGCATTTTCCGCAATCCGGGCTTCGTGCGCAGCCTGACTGACCAGGAAAGGAAGTTGCGTGAATTGCCGGTGTAAAGCCGGAAATCCAGACACGTACCTCGCCGCACAACGCTTCATCCACGCAAGTCCGCCTGTACTACGCCATGTCCGATGAAACCGCCGTTCGCATGACCAGCCACCGCCCGTATTTGCTGCGGGCATTGGCGGAGTGGATTGCCGACAACGGCATGACCCCCCATTTGCTGGTCGATGCTGATCAAGCTGGCGTGCAAGTACCGCCCAGTGCCGTCAAGGAAGGCCGGGTGGTACTGAACATTGCAGAGCGCGCGGTGGCCGGTTTGTTGATCGACAACGATGTGGTCAGTTTCAGTGCCCGCTTCGGTGGAGTGAGCTATCCGGTGCTGGTGCCGATATCGGCCGTCTTGGCGAT
>JBQGFJ010000290.1:0-4847 GCA_052040085.1 Pseudoxanthomonas sp. | reverse complement strand
AAGTACTACGACCCCAAGTCCGATCCGGCGCAGCCGCGCTGGGAGCTGGTGGACGTCAAGTACGTGCGCCATCTCAAGCACGGCGTCAGCCTGGGGCAGATCCGCGAACACGCCGATGCGCTGGGCGAGGACTTCGCCCTGATCCGCAAGGGCACGCGCCTGTCCGTGCTCCCGGTCAGCGCCGCGCAGTGGAAGCTGCTGCTATCCCTGGAATAACCCTGCTACGGAGCGGCCCTTGACCACGATGGCCCGCGTTTTTCCCCTTCTCCCACCGGGAGAAGGTGGCGCGCAGCGCCGGATGAGGGAAGAAGAATGACGTGCCTTGATAATCCGTTGCCTGCTGATACACCATTCCCTCATCCGCCCTACGGGCACCTTCTCCCGGCGGGAGAAGGGGAAAAAGCGCAGGCAATCCATTTCCCGCACAGGTAACCCCCATGTCCGAAGCAAAGCGCCTGGCCGGCGAAAAAGCCATCGAATTCGTTGAAGACGGCATGATCGTGGGCGTCGGCACCGGCTCCACCGTGGCCTATTTCATCGACGCCCTGGCCCGCATCAAGGACCGCATCGCCGGCACCGTCTCCAGCTCCGAGCAAAGCACCGCGCGGCTGAAGCAACACGGCATCGAAGTGCTGGACCTCAACGCCACCGGCCCCTTGCAACTGTACGTGGATGGGGCCGACGAATGCGACCCGCGCAAGAACCTGATCAAGGGTGGCGGTGCCGCGCTGACTCGCGAAAAGATCATTGCCGAAGCCAGCGACACGTTCATCTGCATCATCGATCCGGCCAAGCAAGTGCCGGTCCTCGGCACCTTCCCGCTACCGGTGGAAGTCATCCCCATGGCCCGCAGCCTGGTGGCACGCCGCATCCTGGCGATCACCGGCGGCCAGCCGGTGTGGCGCGACGGCACCATCACCGACAACGGCAACCTCATCCTGGACGTGCACAACCTCTCCATCACCGACCCGGTTGCCGTGGAGCGCGAACTCAACCAGATCCCCGGCGTGGTCAGCGTCGGCCTGTTTGCCCGCCGCCCTGCCGACGTGGTGATCGTCGGCGGCGAACCCCCGCGCGTGCTGTAAGCCTCCACGCATGGCCATGGCCGGAGTCCGCCCCGGCCCGGCTTCAACTGCTGGACAACGCCTTCACCAATTCGGCCACCAGTTCCCGGCGCTTGGGCGGCAGCGCCAGGAACGCTTCCACCGTATGCCGCTCACGCACGCCCATGCCGGTGGGCCACGTGGCTTGCGTCTCCGCCACGCGCCGCTTCGATTTCTCGCCGAAGCGCAACACATGCGGCTCCAGGCCGAACAGATCCGCCAGTACCTGCAACTTGTCCTGCTCCGGCATCGAATGTCCGTTCAACCAGCGCGACGTCGTCTGGAAACTGACCGAACGCCCGCGATAGCGCGCATTGAACAGCCGGAACAGCACCGCAGGCCGTGGTTCATACCCGGCTGCACTCATGGCGTGGGTCAATCGCAGGGAAAATTCGTGGCGCTCGTCACTCATGCCTCGGCAAGGTAATGGCGCACGAAACCCGCGATTCACAACTAATGTTAATTGACATGAACATATCGCGCACATAGATTCGATACCCGCCTCTTGCCGCGCGATGCCGGCGGCCAGCACACCGTCCACCCGGGCGGCGGAAACGCGGGAGGCGATGGCACTTCCACGATATGGAGAATGCGCATGGACATGCGACCGCAACACCCCGCAACACCAGGCACGCTGGAACTTCCCCAACGTCCTTCCACGCCTTGCCCCCACCACGACCAGTTCACCCCGTTGGAGCATCTCGTCCACTTGCTGCAAGGCAGTACCGAGCCCTCCATTGCCGATGCCGGCATCACCACACTCCCTGCACCGCAACTGGATACGATTTGCGTGACTGCACGGCAGGAGGCGGACAACTGCCAGGAGCGCGCGGATTTGCTGCTGGGCCTGCTGGAATCCTCGCTGGAACACGGCAACGCGCCCCCCATGGACACCCAATTGCGCATTGCCCGGCAATTGCGCTTTCTGGGCCGCGACCAGCGCCGTTGGAACGACCTGAGCGACAACGCGTCCTACTACCGCGACAACCCGCATGTCGCCATGCGCATTGCCGCCTGGTACCGCCAGCAGCCCGCCAACCCCAGCTGACACCCCGCCCACCAACCGCAAGCGATTGTCGCAAAAGGTATCTCCATCGCTGAGACCGCATGGCGCAATACTTCCCTGCCAAGGGGAGCACCGCCATGACCCTGCGCTGCCTGTACGTCGACTTCAATTCGTTCTTCGCCTCGGTGGAACAACAGGACCGGCCGGAACTGCGTGGCAAGCCGGTGGGCGTGGTGCCGGTGTTGGCGGAAACCACCTGCTGCATCGCCGCCAGCATCGAAGCCAAACAGCATGGCATCGGCACGGGCACCCGGGTGAGCGATGCACGCGAAAAACATGCCGGCATTGCGCTGGTCGAAGCACGGCCAGCCCGCTACGTCGAAGTCCACCATCGGCTGATGGATGCCATCGAGGACTGCATCCCGCGCGGCAAGGCGGCGTCCATCGATGAAGTCCCGTGCCTGCTGATCGGCCGCGAACGCCAGCGCGACAACGCCATCGAGATTGCACACCGCATCAAACGCCGCATTGCCGCGGAATTCGACGCGATCCGCTGCTCCATTGGCATCGCACCCAACACCTTCCTGGCCAAGACCGCCTCGGACATGCAGAAGCCCGATGGCCTGACCGTACTGGAAGCCGCCGACCTGCCACAGGCCCTGCACGCACTGGAACTGCGCGATTTCTGCGGCATCGGCCCCTCGATGCAAAGGCGCCTCAACACGGCCGGCATCCATACCGCCGAACAGCTCTGCAACGCTCCGCGCGAACACCTGCGCGCCGCCTGGGGCAGCGTGGAGGGCGAGCGTTACTGGATGCAACTGCGCGGCCACGATTTGCCCGAACGCAGCACCCGGCGCGGCTCCATCGGCCACTCCCACGTGCTGGGCCCGGAACTGCGCAGCTACGAAGGCGCGCGCTCCGTGTTGTTCAAGCTGTTGGCCAAGGCGGCCATGCGGTTGCGCAGGGACGGCTTCCTTGCCGGTGGCATGGCCATCCGCATCCGTTTCGTCGGTGTGGAACAACGCTTCGAACGCGACCTGGGCTTCGCCCCCATCGATGACACGCCCACCTTGTTGCACTTGCTGGGCGAAACCCTGGAGGAACTGGAAGCCGCCATCGCCGCGCGCCGCTGGAATCCGAAACGCCACCCACCGTTGTCCGTGGCCGTCACCTTGTGCGGATTGGAAGAAAAAGGCGAAATTGCCGGCGAACTGATGGCCAGCCGTCGTCGCAACCACGACATCAGCCATGCACTCGATGCCATCAACCGCAAATATGGCAACAACACGGTCTACTTCGCTTCGATGAAGAAAGCCGTGGTACTCGACGCAGCGCCGATGCGCATCCCGTTCCAGCATGTACCCACCACCGCGCACGAACAGGACGTGGTCACCCGCAAGCGCAACGCACGTGCGCAGGACGCCACGCCGGACGACCTGTACCTGCAACGCGAACGCCAATTCAAGAAAATGGCCGAGAACGCCCACCGTGATGCCCGCCAATCCAGGACGGTTCCGGAAGGTGTCCGTGCGCGCATCCACGGCAATCGGGACCACGCGCCGGACAATGGACACGCCAGCATTGGCATCGGCCAGACGCTGCCGTTGTTCTGAAACCCACGACCCACCGCACCCGCCGGTGCAATACACTTGGGCCCACGCCGATTGCCGAGAACGCCATGCTTGCCCGCCTGCTGCCCCTGCTGTTTTCCCTGTCACTGTTGAGCGGTTGCGCCAGTGCCGGCAATGACTGGGTGGAGCTGGCCGGCGAACGCTACCAGGTGGAGATTGCCGCCGACGATGCCACGCGTGCGCGCGGCCTGATGTTCCGCGACACGCTGCCCGATGGCAACGGCATGTTGTTCATCCACGACCGCGAGGAACCTCAGGCTTTCTGGATGAAGAACACGCGCATCCCGTTGGACATCCTGTATTTCGACAGCGCACTGAAACTGGTCTCGCAGCAGCGCAACGTACCGCCCTGCTCCGCAGGCAATGCCTGTCCCAGCTACCCCAGCCAACGTCCCGCGCGCTATGTGCTGGAACTCAACGCGGGCGAGGCCGAGCGCCTGAAGCTGGAAAACGGCACTGAACTGCAACTGGCCGGCAGCATTCCCCGCGCGCCCTGAACCTCGCCGGGGATTGATTGCCCGCAGGTTTGCCCCCACTCTTGGCGCATGGGGGATCGACTGACATTGCCGGATTGGAACTCCCTGGCATCGCAGGCAGATGACACCCTGCCGCTGCTGGGCACCGCGCTGCTGATCGCACGTGACGAATATCCCGATCTGGATGCCGCGCTGTACGACACCCTGGTGCAGTCATACGTCGACCACCTTCGTCCGGAAACCGAGGCCATCGCCTCGCCTCCCATGAAGATGGCGGCCATCAATCGCCACCTGTTCGACGAACTGGGCTACACCGGCAACCACGACGAATACTACGACCCGCGCAACAGCTATCTGAACGAAGTCTTCGACCGGCGGCTGGGCAATCCCATCTCGCTGGCGATGGTGCAGATGGAAGTCGCACGGCGCCTGGGCGTGCCGCTGGACGGCGTCTCCTTCCCCGGCCACTTCCTGGTCCGCCTGCCGGTGGACAACGGCCTGCTGGTGATGGATCCGTTCAACGGCGGCCGCCCGCTGGCGGTGGAAGAGCTGCGCGAACGCGCGCGCCCGCACCTGGGCGAGGCGCCCGACGACAAGGTCCTGCTGCAGATCCTCACCCCGGCGCCGA
>JBQGFJ010000289.1:0-23389 GCA_052040085.1 Pseudoxanthomonas sp. | reverse complement strand
CACCGCGGACTGGTTCAAGCCGATCTACGATTTCCATTCCTTCAAGGTGCTGCCGAAGCTGGGCCGCCTGTTCGCCCGCGATTCGGACAGCTACCAGTACCTGGCCGAAAGCATCCGCAAGCATCCGCCGCAGGAAGAGCTGAAGGCGATGATGCAGGCGGCTGGCTTCGCCCGTGCCCACTACAAGAACCTCTCGGCCGGCATCGTCGCGGTGCATACCGGCTACAAGGTCTAGTCCTGGCGGGAGGGCAACGGAAAGGACGCTAAACTAGCCGTTCCCCGTTGCCGGAAATCCCCATGCGCCCCGTTTTCCTTGCGTTGTCCTGTGCCGCGATGCTGGCGGCAGGTTGTTCCCGTGAAGCCCCGCAGGCCGCTGCGCCGGCCGTGCCGCCACCGGCCAAGGTGGCCGATGAGCGCCGCCACGACGAAAGCTCCTTCGCGCAGCCGGAAAAGGTGGCCATCACCGACCTGGCGCTGGACCTGGCATTGGATTTCGACAACCGGCAACTGGCCGGTACCGCGACCTACACGCTGGAATGGAAGGATGGCCAGGCCACGCAGCTGGTACTGGATACACGTGACCTCGGCATCGAAAAGGTGGAAGGCAAGGACGCAGAGGGCAACTGGGCGGCGCTGGCCTTCGAACTGGCGGACGCGGACAAGATCCACGGCAGCAAGTTGACGATCGAAGCGCCGGACCGTCCGGCCAACGTCCGCGTGACCTACCGCACCTCGCCGGAAGCCTCCGGCTTGCAGTGGCTGGAGCCTTCGATGACCGAGGGCAAGCAGTTGCCCTTCATGTTCAGTCAGTCGCAGGCGATCCACGCCCGCAGCTGGGTGCCGTTGCAGGACACCCCCAGCGTGCGCTTCACCTACAGCGCGCGGATCACCACGCGGCCGGACGTGATGGTGCTGATGAGCGCCGACAACGATCCGCAGGCCGTGCGTGATGGCGAATACGTGTTCACCATGCCGCAGCCCATCCCGTCCTACTTGCTGGCGATTGCCGCGGGCGACCTGGTGTTCAAGCCGATCTCCGGCCGCAGTGGCGTCTGGGCCGAGCCTTCGATGGTCGGCCGTGCGGTGGCCGAGTTCGAAGACACCGAGAAGATGATCGCCACCACCGAAGCCCTGTATGGCCCGTATCGCTGGGAGCGCTACGACATGCTGGTGCTGCCGCCGTCGTTCCCGTTCGGTGGCATGGAGAATCCGCGCCTGAGCTTCATCACGCCCACGGTGATCGTTGGCGACAAATCGCTGGTGTCGCTGATTGCACACGAGCTGGCGCACAGCTGGTCCGGCAACCTGGTGACCAATGCCAGCTGGAAGGACATCTGGCTCAACGAAGGCTTCACCACGTACGTGCAGGACCGCATCACCGAGGCCCTGTATGGACAGGAAATGGCCGAGATGGAACGCCAGATCGACCAGACCGACCTGTTGGCCGAGATCAAGGACATGTCGCCGGCCGACCAGGCATTGGCGTTGCCGCCATTGGCCGAGCGTGACCCGGATGAATCGCTGAGCAGCGTGGCCTACGTGAAGGGCGCGTGGTTCCTGCAGTTCCTGGAGCAGCGTTTCGGGCGCGAGGTCTTTGATCCGTTCCTGCGCGGCTGGTTCGATGACCATGCCTTCCAGAGCGCCACCACCGACCAGTTCGTGGCCTATCTGGAGAAGAATTTGTTGTCGAAGAATCCGAATGCGGTCACTCGCGAGGAACTGGATGCCTGGCTCAACCAGCCCGGTATCCCGGCGTTTGCCATCAAGGCGCGTTCGCGTGGTTTTGCGTTGACCGATACGGCACGCATTGCCTGGCTGGGCAGCGGCCAGTTGCCCGGCAAGAACGTGACGGAGGAGTGGACCACGCAGCAGTGGGTCAATTTCCTCAAGGGCATGGGTGACACGCTGACGGTGGAGCAACTGGCGCAGCTTGACCAGGCGTATGGTTTCACCGGCACCGCCAACGGCGAGATCGCGATGCGTTGGTATCCGCTCGCACTGCGCAGTGGTTACACCGCCGTGTTGCCGGAAGTGGGCAAGTTCATCGAACGCGTCGGCCGCCGCAAGCTGATCATGCCGATCTACGAGGAACTGGTGAAGACGCCGGAAGGCCTGGCTTTCGCGAAGGAAAGCTTCGAGCGTGCACGGCCGGGCTACCACCCGATCACCACTGGTTCCGTGGAAGCCGTGCTGGCCAAGGCCGCAGAGAAGCAGTAACCCGGTTTCCCCGGTGCTTGCCGGGGAGATCAATTGCCGTTGATTGTGCTGATTTGCCTTGGAGAACCGTGATGAACACCAGATCCTTCCTGCCTGCGTCCTTGTTGATGGGCTTGCTGGTGTTGACCGGGTGCGACAGCGAGGCCAAGCGGGAAGCGCAGGCTGCTGCGCTGGCAGCCGAACAGGAGCAGGCCGCTGGCCTGCTCGCCAGCGAATACGACAAGGCGGTGCAAGCAGGGAACTGGGAAATGGCGCGTATCCATGGCGCGGCCTTGCTGTCCCAGTACCCGGATTCACGGGCAGCGGCAGCGGTTGCGCCAGGCTATGAAGAGGCCAAGGCCAAGGCGGAAGGGGCGCGTGAACTGCGTCGCATGGAGGCCTTGTGGCACTACGCGCAAGTCAGTGCCGATGGCGGCCTGCAACGTTCGGCGATGATGTACAGCAAGGATCCGGTGGACGTGGATGGCAGTGGCGCGCATCCGGTGCAACTGGTGTTCCGCGACCATCCCAAATGGGAGCGCAGCAGCTACCTGGTGTTGCAGGCCAGTGACTTCCGTTGTGCGCGCGGCTGCAAGGTGAAGGTGGCGGTGGATGGCGGTGAGCCGAAGCCGATGGATGCCTGGCGTCCGGATACCGACGAAGCCATTGCCATGTTCATCACCGACCAGAAGGCGCTGTGGAAACTGCTGCGGCAGTCGAAGGTGGCGTCGATCGAGTTCCCGGTGAAGGAAGGCGGCACCCGCACCGCGGTGTTCGAGGTGGGTGGGCTGGATGGCAGCCAGATGCCGGGGTGGGATTGACCGGCATGGGCCGAATCCGGCTCGCACACCTGCTTGGCGTGGCGGTCATCGCAACGGTACGGGTCCCCGGTGGGCGTTGACGTTGCCATCGTGGTGGTCGTGAGCGTGCTTGCGATTGCCATGCACGTGGTGCTGTTCGTGCTGTTCCGGCGCTGGATGGATCGCGATCTGGCACTGTCGTTTGCAGGCGATGACGCCGGCAAACGCGATTACATGCTCGTGTGCCTGCAGCGCGCTCGCGAGCAGGGCGTGAAACGCCGTGAGCTGCCGGGCTGGCTGCAGCAGGCATCGCAGGCGTATCCGGAAATAGTCTGATTCCGTCATCCCGAAAGAACGGGCAGGCATGAGCAAGCCGTTAGCAGGTCATTGCCAATGGTTGTTATGCGCGGGGAAATGCCCGCACTAGATTCATCCACGAAGTGCGATGCGCCGTTCCGGCGACATCGTTTCCCCCTTGCTTCGTGGAGATGCCGGTATGAGCGCAACACGTCGTGTGAAACGCAGTGGATGGTGGCTGGCCGTGCTTGCCGCGGGAGCGGTGGCGGCGGGCGTGTTCTTCTATTTCAAGGGCCGTGGCGGCGAAGGAGAGGCGCCCGCGGGTGCGACGGCGGGTCCTGTTGCCGCGGATGCATCCGAGGTGCACGCCAATGCCTTGGTGCTGGACAGCCACGTCGACGTGCTTTTGCCGGAGACGCCCGCACGCTATTACGCACCCGGTGGCGGGTCGCGCGCGAGTCTCGAGCAACTCGCCGAAGGTGGCGTGGATGCGGTGGTACTGACCATCGCGGTCGGGCCCGGGCCGGAAACCCCGGAAGGCATTGCCGCAGCGAAAAAGCAGGCCGAAGACAAAGTGGCCGCAGTGCGTGCGTTCATCGATGGCAGCCAGGGGCGGGTGGAACAGGCATTCGGTGCGGATGACATCCGGCGCATCCGGGAGCAAGGCAAGGTGGCCGTGCTGCTGGGCCTGCAGAATGCGCGCATCCTGGGCGAAGACCTGGCGGCGTTTGATGATTACTACGGCGCTGGCGTGCGTGTGGCGGCACTCAACCACGCTGGCCACAACGCCTTTTCCGACTCGTCGCGGCCTTCGGGTGGAGAAGGCGTTGAGCGCCACCATGGCTTGTCCGCGCTTGGCAAGCAGGCCGTGCAGCGCTTCAACGACCTTGGGGTGTTGATTGATGTGTCGCAACTGTCCAGCGCTGCATTGAAGCAGACGCTGGAGCTTACTCGTGCGCCGGTAGTGGCCACGCACTCCAATGCACGCGCGCTGGTCGACAACACGCGCAACCTGGGCGATGAAGAGCTGGATGCCATCAAGGCCAAGGGTGGTGTGGTGCAGTTGACGCCGTTTGGTGCCTATCTGCTCGAACCGACGGAAGAAGAGCTGGCGCAGGTACGTGTCTTGCGCGCGAAGTACGGTCTGGCGGAGGCATTCACTTCGCCATCGGAGGGCTACGATGCATTGCCCGAGGCGCAGCGCCTGGCGTTCTATGGCGCTCTGGTGGCGCTGAGAAAGCGCGCCACCCTCTCCGACTTCGTCGATCACATCGACTACGTTGCCAAACGCATCGGCACCGAACATGTCGGCATTGGCACCGATTTCGATCACGGTGCCGGTGTCGAAGGCTTCGATGGCGAGCGTGATGCCCCGAATGTCACCGCCGAATTGCTGCGCCGTGGTTACACCGGGGAACAGATCGCCGCCATCTGGGGTGGAAACTTCCTGCGCGTGCTGCGCGAGGCCGATGCCGCCGGAAACAGCGAGGCAAAAGCCGCCGTGCTTGCCGCGGACAGCCGGACGGTTGCCGGAACCGCGCGTTGAATCCCTGCGGCCGTCACCTGCATCGCTACCGTGGTGGGCGATGCAGGGCGGTTGCAGGGTTTACAGCGAATAACCGAACTTCTGCCGGAACTGCTCGTTGAATTTTTCGTAATCGAAGCGCTGGTTCTGGGTGTCGAGTTGTAACGATCACACGTCATGTACATGGAGGCGGTACGCAGCGCATTCGTTGCGATTCCGCGGGGATATCGACGATGTCGATATGCCTTTTCAGCATGCGATCAAGGTCTTTCGGAATATTGAATTGCCTGTGCCATGAGTTGCTCGTGGAAATTTCATTTCCCGGCACAGGAAGGCTGCCCACTTCGTGCTTCATCGCCGGAATTTTGCTCTAGAGTAGGGATTCCAGTTGGGCTGCATGGATCACTCGTGAAAAAAATTTCGCGCCTGCTTGCTTGTGCGTTCCTTCCTGTATTGATGGTCGTGGCGGTACCTGTTGCATTGGCAGCCGACAAGGCAGTATTCGAGTGGGTCGATTACGAAGGAGCCGATGCCGTATTCAATGACTCGCCTGCGCCCGGAAATTTCCAGAACCCGATCCTCACCGGGTTCCATCCTGATCCGAGCATCACCCGCGCGGGTGACGACTATTATCTGGTGAACTCCACCTTCGGCTATTACCCGGGGATCCCGGTGTTCCACAGCCGTGACCTGGTCAACTGGACGCAGATCGGCAATGTGATCGATCGCCCGGACATGATGCCATTCAGCCAATACGTGAGCTTGAATGGCGGTGGCATTTACGCGCCGAGCATTCGCCATCACGCTGGTACTTTCTACCTGGTCACCACCTGCATAGGCTGTGGCGGAAATTTCGTTTCCACCACGCGGGATCCGGCAGGTGACTGGAGTGATCCGGTCTGGTTGCCGCATATCCAGGGCATCGATCCCTCGTTTTTCTTCGACGAGGATGGTCGTGTGTACATCGTTCATCATGCCGAACCGCCTGCCAAGCGTTACCCGGCACACACCGCGATCAGTGTGATGGAAGTGCATCCCGAGACTTTCGCGCCGCTTTCCGATGATGTGCTGCTGGTGGATGGTGGCGACAAGCAGCCATGGCATACCGATTACATCGAAGGCCCGCACATCTACAAGATCGACGGCCGTTACTACCTGAGTGCCGCGGGTGGCGGAACCGGCTATTTCCACCAGCAACAGATCTATCGCTCGGACAGTCCATTCGGCCCGTTCGTGCCCAATCCCGACAACCCCATCCTCACCCAGCATGGCCTGCCTGATGATCGACCCAACCCGGTCACGGCTACCGGCCATGCGGACCTAGTGCAGGATCAGACAGGTCAATGGTGGGCGGTGTTCCTTGGAACGCGTGTCTACGACCTGCCAACGCCGCCGCAGGATCCGGGCAGATTCCATACGGGACGCGAAACCTTCCTGTTGCCCGTGCATTGGGAGACAGGTTGGCCGGTCATCCTGGCCAGGGGCAAGGCGCTGCCGTGGACGCCGAAGGCGCCTGCCTTGCCTGCCGGCAACAAGTCACCCGTACCGATAACCGGAAACTTTTCCTGGCGCGAATCGTTTGATGAACCAGAACTTCCGCCCCAGTGGTTGATGATCAGGACGCCCCGGCAGCCATGGTGGACCACGGGTGACGGCGCGCTGACACTGGAACTGCGTCAGGACCGCATCGGGGCGAAAGCCCAGCCTTCGTTCGTGGGTCGCCGCGTCCAGCACATGACCGCCTCGGTCTCCAGCCGAGTGCATTTCTCGCCTTCGGCAATGGGGCAGGAAGCGGGGCTGCTGGCGGTGCAGAGTGATGATTTCTACTACGCCTTCGTCCTGGGCACCAACGCGCAAGATGAAGCGGTGTTGCGCGTCCATCGCCGTCAAGGCGACAAGGACGCCGTCGAGGGCGTGGTGCTGGCGGAACGGGTGCTGGACGCAGAAGCGCGCAACGGGCTGACGTTGAGGATTGCCATCGACAAGGCAAAGGTCGATTTCATGTATAGCGTGGACGACCAGAGCTTCACCACCTTGCTGGGTGACGCGGATGCGGGTCTGCTCACGTCGGCGGTGGCGAACGGGTTCACTGGTGCCGTGGTGGGCCCGTATGCGCACCACGTTTCCTTGCCTTGAGGGATCTCCCGCTTCTGGAGCCGCCTGTCCGGTTACCCGGAGTTTCCAGGGGCTGCGGCCATGAACGTCGTGGCAGTCTTCCCGCTCCGCGTTTCGGGTTTACAGCGAATAACCGAACTGCTGCCGGAACTGTTCGTTGAATTCTTCGTAATCGAAGCGCTGTTACTGGGTGCCCGGATGTTCCACCTTCAGTGCGCCCATCAGGTTGCCGATGCGGCCGATGGTCTGCCAGTCATGGCCCTTTTCGATGCCGAAGATCAGGCCCGCGCGGAAGGCGTCGCCGCAGCCGGTGGGGTCGGTGACCCGGCGTTCGTGCGCGGGCGGCACGTCGTACAGCTTGCCGCCGGCATGGATGCAGGCGCCCTTGGGGCCGCGGGTGGCGATGTAGGCTTTCACGCGTGAGGCGATGTCCTGCTCGCTCCAGCCAGTGCGCTCCTGCAACAGGTTGGATTCGTAATCGTTGACGGTGACGTAGTCGGCCAGCTCGATGAACTGGCGCAGTTCCGCGCCATTGAACAGCGGCATGGCCTGGCCGGGATCGAAGATGAACGGGATGCCGGCCTCGGCGAACTCCGCGGCGTTCTGCAGCATGCCCTCGCGCCCGTCCGGGCTGACGATGCCGAAGGTGACACCGGGCACGTCCCTGACGTGGTTCTCGTAGCTGCGCATCATCGCGCCGGGGTGGAAGGCGGTGATCTGGTTGTTGTCGTGGTCGGTGGTGATGAAGGCCTGCGGGGTGAACAGCTCGTCGATCACCCGCACCTGGTCCAGCCGGATGTCCATTTCCTGGAACCATTCGCGGTACGGGCCGAAATCCTGGCCCACCGTGGCCATCGGCACCGGTTCGCCACCCAGCAGTTTCAGGTTGTAGGCGATGTTGCCGGCGCAGCCGCCGAATTCGCGGCGCATCCGCGGCACCAGGAACGAGACGTTCAGGATGTGCACCTTGTCCGGCAGGATGTGGTTCTTGAATTGGTCCGGAAACACCATGATGGTGTCGTAGGCAAGGGAACCACAGATCAGTGCGGACATCGGACAGCCTCTGGAAGGGGAGCGGCCGGCGCCAGGGGCCGGTGCAGTGGCGCGCGCTGGCGCGGCCGGCGCAAAGGTTAACGGCTGCGGGCGCCAGCGGCCAGTCGCGAGGGGCGGCAAGTGGGTGAGGGAAGGCGGTGAAAGGGGCAATCGAGCCCGGTTTTCACGTGTTTTTTCCTTGCCCGCACCCAGTCGGGTTGCTAGGCTATCTGACTCGATTTTTGGCTCGAAAACCGTCGGTTCCCGACGTGCCGGCCACCCTCAGGACCCACTTTCCCGATGTTCAAGAAGCTGCGCGGCATGTTCTCCAACGACCTGTCCATTGACCTGGGCACGGCCAACACCCTGATCTACGTCCGTGGGCAGGGCATCGTGCTCAACGAGCCGTCGGTGGTGGCGGTGCGCCAGGACCGTGCCATCGGGGGAACCCGGACGGTGGCGGCGGTGGGGGCGGAGGCCAAGCAGATGCTGGGCCGGACCCCGGGCCACATCACCACCATCCGCCCGATGAAGGACGGCGTGATCGCCGACTTCACCTACACCGAGGCGATGCTGAAGTACTTCATCAAGAAGGTGCACAAGTCGCGCTTCCTGCGCCCCAGCCCGCGCGTGCTGGTGTGCGTGCCGGCTGGTTCCACCCAAGTGGAGCGCCGCGCCATCAAGGAGTCGGCGGAAGAGGCCGGTGCCCGTGACGTCTACCTGATCGAGGAGCCCATGGCGGCCGCCATCGGCGCCGGCATGCCGGTGACCGAGGCAAGGGGTTCCATGGTCATCGACATCGGCGGCGGTACCACCGAAGTGGCGGTGATCTCGCTGAACGGCATCGTCTACTCGGCCTCGGTGCGTATCGGCGGCGACCGCTTCGACGAGGCGATCATCAACTACGTGCGCCGCAACCACGGCATGCTGATCGGTGAAGTCACCGCCGAACGGATCAAGGTCGAACTGGGCTGCGCTTATCCGCAGGCCGAGAACAAGGAGCTGGAGATCACCGGCCGCAACCTTGCCGAGGGCGTGCCGAAGATGATCAAGATCACCTCCAACGAAGTGCTGGAGGCTTTGCACGAGCCGCTGGCGGGCATTGTTTCCGCGGTGAAACTCGCCTTGGAACAGACCCCGCCGGAACTGGGCGCCGACGTGGCCGAGCGCGGCATCGTGCTGACCGGTGGCGGCGCGCTGCTGCGTGACCTGGATCGCCTGATTTCCGAGGAAACCGGCCTGCACGTGCAGGTCGCCGATGATCCGTTGACCTGCGTGGCGCGCGGCGGCGGCCGTGCGCTGGAACTGGTGGACATGCACGGCAACGAGTTCTTCGCTTCCGAATGAGTCAAGGCAAGAAACGAGTGGAGAGGAACGTGGAATGAGTAAAAGCGGTTTTGCCTCTCTCCTCGTTTCCTTCCATTCTTTCCTGTCTGTGCCCACTCGTTCCTCGTTCCTCTCCACTCGTTCCTAGCCTCCCGTGCCTTCCTACGCCGGTCCTCCCGTTGCTGCCCGTCCTGGTGAAGTCGCCAGCGCGCTGCGGCTGCTGGCGTACCTGGCGCTGGCTTCCACGCTGATCGTGCTGGACCACCGTGGCCACTGGCTGGAACAGGCCCGTACGCAAGCGAGTCAATTGACCCAGCCGGTGTGGTGGTTGGCGGGGTTGCCGGGGCGGTTGGGGACGCGCTTCCAGGAAGAGGCGGCGACCCGCAGCGGTTTGCTCGAAGAGAATCGCGAACTGCGCAACGAGTTGCTGCTGGCCAATGCGCGCCTGGCGCGGTCACAGGCAGCGGCGGCCGACAACGAGCGCTTGCGTGGCCTGCTGGGTGTAGCCAGCAGCCAGGGCATTGATGTGCAGTTGGCCCCCATCCTGGACATCGATCTGGATCCGGTCCGGCAGCGGCTGGTGCTGGCGGCGGGAAGCCGGGATGGCGTGCGTGCCGGGCAGGCGGTGATCGATGCCGGCGGCCTGATGGGCCAGGTCATCGATACCACCCCGATGCATGCGACCGTGCTGCTCCTGACCGATCCCGACCATGCCGTGCCGGTGATGGTGTCGCGCAATGGCGTGCGGCTGATCGTGTACGGCCGCGGTGACCGGCTGGAAGCCTCCGACATCCCGATGAACAGCGACGTGCGCGAAGGCGACGTGGTGGTGACGTCCGGATTGGGCGGCCGGTTTCCGGCGGGATTCCCGGTAGGCACCATCACCTCGCTGCAAAGTGACGAGACCCGCACCTTCCTGATTGGCAGCCTGGATCCGGCGGCGCAACTGGACCGTGGCCGCGACGTGCTGTTGCTGCGCTCCGTGCCGCAACCTGTCGTTGTGCCGGAGCCGGACGTCTCGGAACAGGGCGCGCCTGAAGCAGGGACGGCGCCGACGCCAGTTCCCGCGGCGGGTGCTGCCACGGCGACGCCCAGTCCGGAAGCTTCCCTGGAGCCGGTGCCATGAGCCGCGCCACGCGCAGTTGGGTGATGCCGGTCAGCGTGGTGGTGGCGCTGTTGCTGGGCCTGTTGCCGCTCCCTGATTTCCTTCAGCCGCTGCGACCCTACTGGCTGGCGCTGGTGGTGGCGTTCTGGGTGATCGAAACCCCGGAAAAAGCCGGACTGGGCTTTGCCTTCATCATCGGCGTGGTGGCCGACCTGATGTTCGGCGGCATCCTTGGCGAACAGGCGCTGCGGTTGGTCATCATGGCCTTCATCCTGCAGCGCTTCCGTACCCGCCTGCGTTTCTTCCCCTTGCCACAGCAGGCGCTGGCGATGGGGGCGCTGCTGCTGAACGACCGCATCGTGGCCTATGTGCTGCACCTGGCCTTGGGCGAACCTGCCTTGCCGTGGCTGTACTGGTGGGCACCGTTGATCGGGATGTTGCTGTGGCCGCCGCTGTTCCTGTTGCTGGATGGCCTTCGTGATGCCCGGCGGGGCTGATGCCGATGATGTATCCACGCCGCCCGCAGAAGAACCCGCACGCCGAAGCCGAGCAGTTCCGGCGCCGTGCCGTGCTCGGTTTCATCATCGTCGCGCTGGTGCTGGGCGGATTGGCAGCGTGGTATTTCAAATTGCAGGTGGTGGAGCATGTGGAGTACGCCACCCGCTCCGAAGCCAACCGCGTGCGTGCACGGCCGGTAGTACCGGCGCGCGGCATGATCTACGACCGCAACGGCGTGCTGCTGGCCGAAAACGTGCCGGCGTTCCGTTTGCAGGTGCTGCCGGAGAAGGCAGGTGATCCGGTTCGCCTGATCGAAGGGCTGAGTGAAATCTTCGATCTTTCGCAGGATGACATCGAACGCTTCCATGCCAGCCGCCGGGTCACCCGCGGGTTTCGTCCGGTCACCCTGAAGCTGCGCGTCAACGAAGAAGAAATGGCGCGCTTCGCGGTGGATCGCTGGCGGTTCCCGGGCGTGGAGCTGGAGCCCTACCTGACCCGCCACTATCCGCACGGCGATCTGTTCGCGCACGTGGTCGGCTACGTGGGACGCATCGACGAGAAGGATCTGGAGACGCTGGGCGAAGGCAATGCGGCGCTGACCCATATCGGCAAGACCGGGCTGGAGCGCTACTACGAAGAAGCCTTGCGCGGCAGGATCGGTTACGAGCAGGTCGAGACCAACGTGGAGGGTCGCGCCATCCGCACGGTCGGGCGGGTACCTGCAGTGGCGGGGGCGGACCTGCGCCTGAGCATTGATGCCAAGCTGCAGCAGGCCATGGTGGAGGCCTTCGGCGAGCACGAAGGCTCGGCCATTGCGGTGGATCCGCGCACCGGCGAAATCCTCGCCATGGTCAGCCTGCCGTCCTACGACCCCAACCTGTTCGTCAACGGCATCTCGGTGGCGGACTTCAAGGCACTGAACGAAAACCCGTCCCGGCCGCAGTTCAATCGCGTGGTGCTGGGCGGGGTGGCGCCGGGTTCCACGCTCAAGCCACTAATCGCGCTGGCCGGCCTGGACAGCGGCGTGCGCAAGCCCGAGGACCGGGTGTTGTCCACCGGCATGTTCCACCTGCCGGGCGTGTCGCGTGGCTGGGGCGATGCAGCGCGCGGAGGCCATGGTTGGACGGACCTGCGCAAGTCCATCGCGGCGTCGGTCAACACCTACTACTACCGGTTGGCGCTGGACCTGGGCATCGAACGTTTCGTGCAGCACATGGAGCGTTACGGTTTCGGGCATCCCAGCGGCATCGACCTGGTCGGTGAAAGCGAAGGCATCCTGCCGTCGCCGGCCTGGAAACAGAAGAACCGGCGCGAACGCTGGTATCCGGGCGATACGGTCAATGCCAGCATCGGCCAGGGCGACTGGAAGGTGACGCCGCTGCAACTTGTGCGTGGCACTGCTGCGCTGGCGGATCCGCAGGGCATGTTGCGCCGCCTGCATCTGGCAAGCGAGCGCCGTGACGGTTTCGATGCGCCCTGGGTGCCGCTGCCGCAACCAGCGGCGCAGCCCATCAGTGACTCCGCGCAAAATCTGGCCGCGGTGCGCGACGGCATGGCCGCCACCATGCAGCCCGGCGGCACCGGCGCGTCGATGGCGCGTGGCGCGCCTTACACCCTGGCCGGCAAGACCGGTACCGCGCAGGTGGTCAGCCGGCGTGCCGGACAGGCGGCGGTGGATCCGCGCACGCTGCCGTTGCATCGGCGGCACCGCTCGTTGTTCGTCGGTTATGCGCCTGCCGAGGAGCCGGTCATCGCGGTGGCAGTGGCGGTCGAAGGCGGCGGTTACGGCGGCACCACGGCTGCACCGATCGCGCGCAAGATCTTCGATGCCTGGTTGCTGGACGAGCCGGTGGTGGATCCGGCCATGGAGCCGGCAGCCACGGATCCCGGTACGCAAGCAGCGAACGATGTAATGGCCCCGGCCGGTGAAGACCCTGCTGTCGAGGCGGATCCCGGTACGCCCGTCACCCCCGACCCGGACGCCCGCCCATGAGACCGTTCCTGGGCTGGCTCGGCGATATCTTCGCGCGGCTGACGCGCACGCTTGATTGGCCCTTGCTCCTCGCATTGGGAGCCTTGATGGGGATTGGGCTCGCGGTCCTGCACAGTGCCGGCGGGCCCGGGCAGGGCAGCCGGCTGGTGCTGGCGCAGGGCGCGCGTTTCGGCGTTGGCCTGGCGGCGATGTGGGTCTTGTCGCAGGTGCCGCCGGTACGCTTGCGGGCTTGGACGCCGGGTGTGTTCGTGGTGGCGTTGTTGCCGCTGGTCGCGGTGCTGTTCATCGGCACCGGCAAGCACGGGCACCACTGGATCAACCTGGGCGTCTTCTACTTCCAGCCATCCGAACTGGCCAAGATCACCCTGCCGATGATGATGGCGTGGTACCTGCATCGGGAGCCCTTGCCGCCGCGCCTGCGCACGGTGCTGGGCAGTGCGGCGCTGATCGCGGTACCCACCGGGCTGATCCTGCTGCAGCCGGATTTCGGCACCGCCATGCTGGTGGCGGCCAGCGGTGTATTCGCCCTCTACCTGGCAGGCTTGTCGTGGTGGTGGTTCCTTGCGGCGGGACTGGGCGGGGGCACCGCATTCGGATTGGCGATGTTTGCGCCAATTTCGTGGTTCTCCTTCCTGCGGCCCTACCAGCAGGATCGCATCCTGACCTTCCGCGACCCCGAGAACGATCCGCTGGGCGCGGGCTGGAACATCATCCAGTCCAAGATTGCGGTGGGATCGGGCGGCTTGTCCGGCAAGGGCTGGGGTGAAGGCAGCCAGGCGCACCTGAGCTTCATTCCGGAGCAGACCACCGACTTCGTGTTCGCGGTGCTGTCCGAGGAGTTCGGTTGGATCGGCGTGGCCACGGTGCTGGCGCTGTACCTGTTCGTGGTGGGCCGCTGCCTGTGGATCGCCATCGAAGCGCGCGACACCTATTCACGTTTGCTCGCCGGTTCGCTGGGACTGGCGATGTTCGTCTACGTGATCGTCAACGGCGGCATGATTTCCGGATTGTTGCCGGTGGTGGGCGTGCCGATGCCGCTGCTCAGCTATGGCGGCACCTCGGCGGTATCGCTGCTGGCCGGGCTGGGACTGGTGATGGCGGTGAAAGCGCACCGCCCGGTGCATGGGTATTGAGGCAGGAACGAGTGGAGAGGAACGAGTAACGAGTAAGAGCGTTGCTCGCGGCTATTGCATTCACTCGTTCCTCGTTCCTCGTTCCTCTCCACTCGTTCCTACGCCTGCCATTCCGGCGCCCATTCACTCTCGGCCGCTTGCCCCATGCTAACCTCGCGCCGATGATCCGACGCGCCCTGTATTGCCTTACCTCGCTCGGCCTCGTCGCATGTGCGACGTCGCTGAATTCCACGTCCCCCGCTGTGCAGGGTGCCGCTGTTCCGGCAGCGACTGCGCAAGCCACGACGGCCCTTCCGCCCGAAACCGCGATCGAGAAAGTCACGGCGCCCGCGGTTGTCGAAGCGCCTGTGGATTTCGCCACGGCCCGTGCGGCGTTCATCCGTGATACGGCGCAGCGCTACAAGCTCGACCCGAAGAAGATCCAGGCTACCCTGGACCAGGCGAAGTTCCTGGACAGCGTGGTGGCAGCGATGTCGCGGCCGGCCGAACGGGTCAAGCCATGGCATGAATACCAGCAGGGTTTCATTACCCAGTCGCGCATCGATGGTGGCCGTGCGTTCCATGCCCGCCATCGCGACGCGCTGGCGAAAGTGGAACGGGAATACGGCGTGCCGGCGGAGATGATCACCTCGATCATCGGCGTGGAGACCAACTACGGCGGGTTCACCGGCCGGCACAAGGTGCTGGATGCGCTTTACACGCTGGCGTTCCGTTACCCACGCAGCGGCAACCCCGAACGTGCGGCCTACGAACAGCGGCGCGAGCAATTCTTCCGCGATGAGTTGGCGCAACTGTTCGCGCTTGCCGAAGAGGAAAAACTGGATATTGCTTCGTTGACTGGCAGTTACGCCGGTGCGATGGGCCTGGGCCAGTTCATGCCGTCCAGCTATCGCGAGTTCGCGGTGGATGGTGATGGCGATGGCCGGCGCGACCTGTTCAACAGCCATGCCGACGTGTTCGCGTCCATTGCCAACTATTTCCGCAAGAAGGGCGGCGCACGCGGTGGCTGGGTACCAGGGGGTGCCGTGGTGGCGAAGGCCGAGAAGGATGCAGGCCGCGATGAATTCAAGCCGGAAACCTGGACACCGGACTACTCGCTGGCCGATTTGGCCGCACGCGGGTTCCGTCCGGCTGGACCGGTGCCTGCGGATGCCACCGCCACGCTGGTGACGCTCACCGGCTCCACCGGGCCGCAATACTGGCTCGGCTTCCAGAATTTCTATGCGATCACCCGATACAACAACTCGTTGATGTATGCGATGGCCGTGCACCAGTTGGCCGAGGCGATTGCCGGCCGCGAGGTGCCGCCGGCATGAAGCGGCTGGTGCCGGTGGCTTGCGTGCTGGCACTGGCGGCCTGCGCCAGCGGGCCGAAGAAGCCGGAGTCACCCGCTGCTGCCGGGCACGGGCATGGAAAGGCAACGGCCCCGCAGGCTGTTGGACAGGCGCCCCTGGATCCCAAATGCACGGGCGTTTCGCCTTATGCGGCGGCAAAGGAAGATCCGCGCACGCGCGGCGATTACGTGGCCGGGGGCCTGTACAAGCCCGGGGTCAGTGACACGACGCCGGAATACGTTCCCAACGTGGCCTGCATCCCGGAGCCGCTGGTGGTGCACGAAGCGCGTTCGGCCTATGGCAACCGCACGCCCTATACGGTGCTGGGCAAGCGTTACCACGTGATGGACCGGACCGATGGCTACGTGGAGCAGGGGACTGCGTCGTACTACGGAGCCAAGTTCCATGGCCGCCGTACATCCAACCAGGAGGTGTACGACATGTACGCCTTCACCGCCGCACACAAATCGCTGCCGCTGCCCAGTTTTGCGCGGGTCACCAACCTCGACAACGGCGAGTCGGTGGTGGTCCGGGTCAATGATCGCGGGCCCTTCCACGAGGGCCGGGTGATCGACCTGAGTTATGCGGCGGCGGTGAAGCTGGGCATCACCCAGCGCGGTACCGGCCGCGTGGAAGTGCGGGCACTGCTGCCGGGCGACCAGCCGCAGGTTGCCAGCGTTCCGCGTTCGTCGGCATCCGTCGCCAAACCCAGTGACATGGACAAGCTGGTCAACGAGTTGCCGGCCTCGCTGGGCGTGCCGGCGGCCGTGGTGGCGCCGGTGGCGGCATCGGCCGCCATCATCACGTCGCCGCTGGTTGATCCGCGCGATCCCAATCGCTACCGCGTGGTGCCCCAGCATGGGCAACCGGTGAGTGCGGACCGTTTCGATGCCTGGTTGAGCGCGCGCGGCCTGCGCGTGGTGGGGGACAGGATCGTGCCGATCGACTCTCCCGTACCTGCGGCTTCCACGACGCCTGCGGTGGCGGCAGCCGCCCAAGAGGGCAAGCGGTCGTCACGGCGTTCCCGCGCGGCTGCTTCGGCGCCGTCGGTCGTATCGGCTCCACCGCCCGCCACTGCGACCGTCGTCGCCACGGCTCCGGTACCTGTTCCCGCGGTAGCGGGCGCGCCATCACCAGCCCATGATGTCTGGTTGCAGGTGGCGAGTTTTTCCAGCCGTGAAAATGCCGACAAGGCATTGGCGCGGCTGCAGGCTGCCGGCATCACCACGGCCAGCCTGAGTGATGTCCAAAATGATGGGCGCCGGTTGTGGCGCTTGCGCGTGGGGGCCCCGGATGCCGCCACCGCAAGCGAGCTTGCCGGGCGCATTGATGGCCTGGGATTGGGTCGCCCGCAGATCGTGCGGGAATAAGCGCGGCGCGGCATGCCGGTTTCGTTCCGGTCAGCAGGTGCGGACTACAATTCCCGGTTTCCACGTATCCATTGGCGTCATTGCCACCGCAGGAGTGTGTTGCAGATGAAGTTCCGTTTTGCCCTTGCCGCCCTGGCCACGACTGCCGTCGGCCTGGCCTTTGCCCAAAATGCGCCGGTACCGCAACCCGCGGCTGCCCCTGCGGCGACCGAAGCCATTGCCATCCCGCCGGCCCCGGTTCCGGTAGGTACGGCGTGGCTGGTGATGGATCACACCACGGGCCAGGTGCTGGCGGGCGAGAACTACCATGAGCGGGTCGAGCCGGCCAGCATCACCAAGGTCATGACGGCCTATGTGATTGCCGCCGAGCAGGCCAAGGGCAAGGTTAGTCCCGATGACCAGGTGCTGATGACCGAGCGTGCCTGGCGCGAGGGTGGTGCGCGTACCGATGGCAGTTACAGCGGCTTCCCGGTCAACCAGACCGCGCGTCTGCATGACATGGAAACCGGCATGGCCGTGCAGTCCGGCAACGATGCCGCGATTGCATTGGCCGAGCACGTGGCTGGCAGCCAGGAAGCCTTCGCCGATCTGATGAACAGCTATGCCGCGCAGATCGGCATGAAGAATTCGCACTTCGTCAATGCGCATGGCCTGTCCGCCCCGGACCATTACTCCACCGCCTATGACCTAGCGTTGCTGGGCCAGGCGCTTATCCGCGATTTCCCCGAAACCTACGCGTTGAACAAGATCAAGGAGTTCACCGTAGGCACCATCACCCAGCCCAACCGCAACCGTTTGCTGTGGCGTGATGCGGCCGTGGACGGGATCAAGACGGGCCATCATTCCGGTGCCGGCTACTGCTTGATGAGCTCCGCGCAGCGCGGTGATCAGCGCCTGATCTCGGTAGTGATGGGTTCCACCTCGGAAAGCCAGCGCGCCGATGACAGCATGGCGTTGTTGAACTGGGGCTTCCGCTTCCACGAGACCCACCGCCTGTACGAACCGGGCCAGGTGGTTGCCAGCCAGCATGTCTGGAAGGGCAAGACGCGCGAGGTCCAACTGGGCGTGGCCGCACCTTTGCTGGTCAGCGTGCCGCGCGGCCGTTACGAAGACCTGAAGCCCGCCATGGAAGTCCCCAAGGTGCTGGAAGCACCGATCGCCGAAGGCCAGGCCGTGGGTACCGTGAAGGTCACCCTGGATGGCGAAGTAGTGGCGCAGGCGCCGCTGGTGGCGATTGCCGCAGTGGAGCGGGGCGGTTTCTTCCGCCGCCTGTGGGACAGCCTGAGGATGTGGTGGCATTCGGATTGATGTCCCGCAGGGGCATATCCGCAATATCTCGGGAAGCCGGCGCAAGCCGGCTTCCCGCATTCCGGGGCATGCCTCCCCTTGGGTTGGCCTCCCTCCGCACCCATAATCCGTCCATGGAAATCAAATCAGACAACCCCGAACACGGCTTCCAGTTCCCGGGCACCTTCCAGCTCAGCGCCATGGGCACGGCAGGCACCGGCCTGGAGTCCGTCCTGCCTGAACTGCTGAATGCCGCTGGCGTGGAAGTGATCCACGAAGACATCAGCTGGAAGCATTCGTCCAATGGCAAATATGTCTCCGTGCGTATTTCCTTCGTGGCGCAGAGCCGCGAACAGTACGATGCGGCGCACCAGGCATTGCGTGAACATCCCGAGGTGAAGTGGACGCTGTAATTCCTCCCGGCCGGGTCCGTGATCTGGGCCGCCAGTCCTATGAGCCCGTATGGCGTGCCATGCAGCGTTTCACCGACGCGCGTACCGATGACACGCCTGACGAGATATGGCTGGTGGAACATGATCCGGTGTTCACCTTGGGCCAGGCTGGCAAGCCGGAGCACGTGCTGGCGGCAGGCGACATCCCGGTGGTGCAGATCGACCGCGGTGGCCAGGTCACATACCACGGCCCCGGCCAGATCGTCGCGTATCCCTTGTTCGACTTGAAGCGCCTGAAAGTGGGTGTGCGCGATTACGTCTGCCGCATCGAGCAGGCAATGATCGACACGCTGGCCGAATGGAACATCGAGGCACAGCGCAAGGACGGCGCACCCGGCGTGTATGTCGCAGGTGCCAAGATCGGTGCGCTGGGTATCCGCGTGCGCCGTGGCTGCACCTTCCACGGGCTGGCTTTCAACATCGGCATGGACCTGGAGCCATTCCTGCGCATCAATCCCTGTGGTTACCAGGGATTGCAGGTGGTGTCGCTGGGTGATCTGGGTGGACCGTCCGGCATGGAAGAAGTGAAGCCGGTCTTGCTCGCGCATCTCGCACGGCAGTTCGGATTGGACCTGCACCACGAAACCGCATTGCCGCCCTTGTAGCAGCGGCCTTGGCCGCGATGCCGTTTGCGGCAATCCATCACCCTAGGCAGAGATTCGCAGGTACGGCAGTCAACGTTGGCGTGTCACAATCCTGCGGCCATGAATGACGCTATTTCACCTTCGCAGGAAAACTCCCTGGATGCATTGATCGGGCGCGGTCTCGAGCGCTTGCGTGCATCTTCCCCGGAAAGCGCCACGCTGCTTGGCGACGCGGCATTCGTTGCCGATGTGGCACGCGTGATCGCGGCCAGCGACCTGGCGCTGGAGACACTGCGCAAGCAGCCGGCGTTGTTGGCGCGATTCGCGCGAGGTGAAACCGGTGCTGCTTTTCCCGTGCCGGTGCTGGAGCCCGGCCAATCCGCATCGTGGCCCGAACAACTGCGCCGCTATCGCACGGCTGAATCCACGCGCCTGGTCTGGCGTGACGTGGTGGACGATGCCGAAGTGGAGGAAATCCTCACCGGCAGCACGCGCCTGGCGGAAGCCTGCCTGCAATCGGCGCTGGATGCGTTGGAAGTGGAGTTCGCGCAACGCCATGGCGTGATCCGTGATGCCGAAGGCAAGGTGCAACGGTTGGTGGTATTCGGACTGGGCAAGCTCGGTGGCGGCGAACTGAATTTCTCGTCCGATATCGACCTCGTCTACGCCTACCCGCAAGGTGGTGAATCCGATGGCGCCCGTCCATTGGCGGCCGAAGACTATTTCGCGCGGCTCGGCCAGCGTTTGGCCAAGTTGTTGGACGAGCCCACCGTGGATGGTTTCTGTCACCGCGTGGATCTTCGTTTGCGTCCGTTCGGCAATGCCGGGCGTGTGGCGCTGTCATTCGCGGGCCTGGACCAGTATTTCCAGCGCGAAGGGCGCGACTGGGAACGTTATGCCTGGCTGAAGGCGCGTACCGTGGCTGGTGACATCGCCGCCGGTGAACAGTGGCTGCAGACCTTGCGTCCGTTCGTTTACCGGCGCTATCTGGATTTCACCGCCGTCGATGGGCTGCGCGAGATGAAGGCCGCCATCGCGGCCGAAGTGGCGCGCCGCGACATGGCCGATGACGTCAAGCGCGGGCCCGGCGGCATTCGCGAGATCGAATTCCTCGTGCAGGCCTTGCAGTTGATCCATGGCGGCCGCGAGCCTGCCTTGCGCCAGCGAAGCCTGATGGCGGCCTTGCAGGCACTGGTGGCAACGCGGCAGATGCCGGAGGAAGAAGCGGCAACGCTGGCGGATGCCTATCGTTTCCTGCGCCGGTTGGAGAACCGCTTGCAGATGCTGCGCGACGCGCAGACGTATGCGTTGCCGGAAGATCCGGAGGATCGCGCGCGTATCGCCAGTGGCCTGGGTTATCCCGATTGGGCAGCACTGCAAGATGCATTGCAGGAACAACGCCATCTTGTCTCGGCCGAATTCGACGAGTTGCTGGCATCACGCCGCACCGAAGCTGCGCCGGGGGCAATGCAGCAGTACTGGAAGGCATTGCCGGAAAATGGCGATGCCGGATTGCTGGCGGGGGCCGGTTTTGCCGATGCGGCGGGTGCGGATGCGGCGCTGCGTGATTTCGCCCGTTCCACCGGCGTGCGCCAGTTGTCCGATGCGGCATGCGCGCGCCTTGATCGCGTGCTGCCGGCATTGCTGGAGGCAGTGGCGCGTTCATCGCAGCCGGATGCAGGACTGCGGCGGTTGCTGGCCTTGCTGCACGCCATCCTGCGCCGCGCCAGTTACCTTGCCTTGCTGGACGAGCAACCGACGGCGCTTGCGCGCCTGGCCGATGTCATGGCGCGCAGTGCCTTGCTGGCCGAACGGCTGGCGCTGTACCCGTTGTTGCTGGACGAGTTGCTGGATACGCGTGTCTCCGGTCCGCTGCCGGATGCCGCGGCGTTGCGTCTCGAATGCGAAACCGCGCTGCGCGAGGAAGATCCGGAATCCGCGCTGCGCCTGCTAAATGAAAAGCGACTGGCGCTGAGTTTCCGCGTCGCATTGGCCGCGCTGGATCGCCGGCAGTCGGCACGCGACAGCACAAGGCAACTGGCGCTGCTGGCCGATGAGGTGGTGCGCGTCGTATTGCGCATGGCGGAAACCGAAGTGGCACGTGCCCATGGGCGCGTGCCGGAGGGACAGTTCGCCATCCTCGGCTATGGCAGCCTGGGTGGCAGTGAACTCGGTTTCGGTTCGGACCTGGACCTGGTGTTCCTGTTCGATGCCCCGGCCGAGGCGGTGTCCGATGGCGCCCGTCCGCTGGAAGCCGGCCGTTGGTACGCACGGCTTGCGCAGAAGATCATGGCCTTGCTGGGCGCGGTGACCGGTGGCGGACGTTTGTACGACACCGACGTGCGCCTGCGCCCGGATGGTGCCAAGGGCGTATTGGTGTCCTCGCGCGCGAGCTTCATCGAGTACCAGCGCGAACGTGCATGGACCTGGGAACACCAGGCGCTGGTACGTGCGCGTGGCGTGGCGGGAGATGCCGCGTTGTTGGAGATGTTTGAAACCCTGCGCGGCGAGATCCTCTCGCGCCCGCGCGATGCCGGCAAGTTGCGCGAGGACGTATCGTGGATGCGCGGTCGCATGCGAGCACAACTGGATCGCAGCGATGCCGCCCGCTTCGACCTGAAACAGGGCGATGGTGGCCTGGTGGACCTGGAGTTCCTGCTGCAATACCTGGTGCTGCGCGAATCCGGTGGGGCGCCTGCCCTGGTCATCCCGCGTGATACCCCGGGACTGATCGATGCCTTGCATGCGGCGGCGATATTCACGACGGAACAGGCTGAAAGAGTGCGCGAGGCACATGCCACCTTGTCGGCCGAAGGGCTTGCCTGCACGCTGGACCGCCGCCCGCGATTGACCGCCCTCAACGATGGCATCCAGGCAGCACGGGAAGCCATCAATGCCGAAGTGGCACGTTGGGAGCTGCATTTCGAGCCGGTGCCGGTCGCCGATGCCTCGCGCACCGGCGAAGAGCCGATGTAGCAGTGCCGAAACGTGGACACGGGCGCCGTGATGGCGCCCGCCGCGTCTTCATGGCCTGAAGGCGTAGGGCCCGAAGGTGTTGCCGATGAAGCCGCCGGCGGTGTCCACGCTCAACAGGCTGGCATCCAGGCCGTTGGCCACTTTCTTCCACTCACCACCTTCCACGCGATAGGCCGCGTCCAGGCCGGGCGCATCAAGCTGGAAACGGAACGAAAGCGGCGCATCGAAGGCGGGCAGCGGTACGCGTGCCAGGCGATCGCCTTGCTTCGCGCCATCACGGCCGGAGCGCCGGTACACCGATACCGCAAGGCCGTCTTCGTCACGCTCGACCCCGAGCACGTAGTGGCCATATTCGTTCTGCACCAATGCCAGCCCGGCGAGATCTCCGGGTTGAAGATCGAAGGGCTCCAGCGTGGTCTCCAGGGTCGCCTGGTGATGTTGCAGGCGATGTCCCACGTAAGCGGGTTGGCCGGCTTCGCTGCCGAAAGCGCCAATGGGCATGGAGGACGGCGTGAGCCGCAGGCCGTCACCGGTGGAGAGCCAGCTGCCTTGCGGGGGGTGGAACGTCATCCAGGACAACGGAAGTGCGTTGTCTTCGAAGGTTTCCGTCCACTGGATCGGTCCGGTGGTGGGAATGGTTTGCACATTTCGCGGGAGGTCCGGGCGCTCCAGTACCAGCGGCACCGGTTCGCCTCGCGGCAGGATGACCGGCCAGCCGTCCTGCCATTCCACCGGCAGCAGAAAGGTCTCGCGGCCGAGGTTGTACTGGTTGCCGCGGTACGGGCGCGTGGCCAGGAAGACCGACCACCAGCTGCCGTCCGCGAGTTGGATGAATTGGGCGTGGCCGGTGGAGGTGACTTTGTCGTCGCGCTCATACGGCAGGTCGCGCTGGGTCAGTACCGGGTTGCCCGGGAAGCCTTCGTACGGACCGGTGACATTGCGGCTCCGCCACACCATCTGTGCATGTTGTTCGCCGGTGCCACCTTCCGCGGCAGTGAGGTAATACCAGCCATCGTGCTTGAAGATGTGCGGGCCTTCGACGTGCTCGGGGTTGGTGTCCGGCTGGAAACCGCCATCGACCAGCATCACGCGCTCGCCGATGCGCTCGCCTTTCTCGAAGTCGAACGGTTGCAGCCAGATGGCCCGGTGGCCGTCGTAGCGCAATTCACCATCGGGTACGTCGTTGTGCACGATCCATGCGCTGCCGTCGTCGTCGAAGAACACGGAAGGATCGATGCCATTGAAGCCCAGCCAGATCGGGTCGGACCAGGGACCCGCCGGATCGGTGGCGGTGACCACGAAGTTGCCGCCATCGCAGTAGAAGCAGGTGTTGGCGACGTAGAAAACGCCGTCATGGAGGTTGATG
>JBQGFJ010000288.1:0-2706 GCA_052040085.1 Pseudoxanthomonas sp. | reverse complement strand
GGAAGAGCGTTTCCTGCACCCGGACCAGCGCCAGGACCTGTGGTATGGCGAAGACATCGACACCATGCTGGCATGGATGCGGGATTACACGCCGGCACGTGCAGAGAAATGGATCGACGAGAAGCGCCGCAACGCGCTGCGTTGAATCACCGGCATGCAACCGCGGGCCTGGCATCGTGGCATGCCGGGCCCGGGGGGCACGGCAACCTGCACATCCGTGCCGAATTTGCCATGCGAGAATGACAAGCCTCCATACGCATCCTCACGCAGAGTCGCGCACATGAGCACCCCCGCCACGTTCAACGCCTTCCGCATCCACAATGACGATGCCGGTTATCGCAGCGGAATCGAATCGATTTCGCTGAATGACCTGAATCCGGGCGAGGTCGTCATAAAGACCGCCTACTCCTCCGTCAATTACAAGGACGCATTGGCCGGCACCGGGGAAGGCAAGATCCTGCGCCGTTTCCCGCTGGTCGGGGGCATCGACGTGGCAGGCCACGTGGTGGCATCCAGCGACCCCGCCTTCAAGGAAGGCGACGCCGTACTGGTCACCGGCTGCGGACTGAGCGAGACCCGCGATGGCGGCTATTCGGAATACGCCCGCATCGAAGCCAAGTGGGCCATCCCCTTGCCCACGGGCCTGTCATTGCGCGAAAGCATGATCCTGGGCACCGCCGGTTTCACCGCCGCCCTGGCCCTGTACCGCATGCAGGAAAACCGGCAGTCACCGGCTCTGGGCCCGCTGGCCGTCACCGGTGCCACCGGGGGCGTGGGATCACTGGCCGTGGATATCTTCAGCAAGGCCGGCTACGAAGTGCACGCCATCAGCGGCAAGCCCGGACACGCTGCCTATCTGGCATCCATCGGGGCCAGCCAGGTGCTCGGCCGCGATGCCCTGGCCACCCACCGCGCCATGGAATCGGTCCGCTTCGGCGGTGCGCTGGACAATGTCGGCGGCCCCATGCTCGCCAGCCTGCTTGCGCAGACCTCGCCCTACGGCAATGTCGCCAGCGCCGGGCTGGCTGCGTCGGCCGATCTTCCCGCCACGGTGATGCCCTTCATCATACGGGGCGTGTCACTGTTGGGGGTGGCCTCGGCAGGTACTGCGCGCGATATCCGCGAAGCCGTCTGGCAGTGCTTGTCCACGGACTGGAAGCCCGCTCACCTGGACACGATATGCACGGACGAAACCACCCTGGAAGGACTTCCCGCCGTATTCCGGAAGATGCTTTCCGGACAATCCCTTGGCCGCACACTGGTCAGAATTGCTTGAATGCGAACACCGTCACGTCGCCAATCGTTCACCATGGCACAACTGGCACTACAATCGCGTGGGGGAAACCAGGGGGATGCCGAATGGCCCGGATTCTGATTGTTGACGACTCGCCTTCACAATTGCTGGGGATCCAGCGGATAGTGGAAAAGCTGGGACACGAATTCATCACCGCCGAAGACGGTGCTGCCGGCGTGGAAGTCGCCAAGCGCGAACTGCCCGACATGATCCTGATGGACGTGGTCATGCCCAATCTCAACGGTTTCCAGGCCACGCGGACCCTCAGCCGGGATGCTGCCACGCGCGATATCCCGGTGGTCCTGGTCACCACCAAGGACCAGGACACCGACCGCATGTGGGGCATGCGCCAGGGTGCCAAGGCCTACCTGACCAAACCGTTCACCGAAGACGAACTGGCAGGTGTGATCCAGCACCTGCTCAACGAGGCGCGGCCGCCCTCCCAGGATTGATCAGGGCGCTTTTTCGCCGAAAGCCGCCGCCAAGTTGCGGTAGGCCTCGCGCTGCCGTTCGGATTCCGCACGCGGCGCAGTGATCTCCAGTTCCACCAATTGATCACCCACAGGCGTTCCCGGCAATCCGCGGCCACGCAGCCGCAACCGGCGGCCCGCCTCCGAACCCGCAGGTATTTTCAGCTCCACCGCACCACCCAGCGTGGGCACGCTCAACGACGCGCCCAGCGCAGCCTGCCATGGCGTGATGGCCAGCACGTGCAGGATATTGCGCCCGTCCACCTCGAATTGCGGATGCGCTGCGTATTCAATCTCCAACAACAGATTGCCACCGCCACTGCCCTGGCCGGCCAAGCGGATTACCTGACCCGGCCTGACCCCCTTGGGAATGCGCACGTCCAGCTGGCGCCCTCCCACGTTGACGCGCACGCTGCCGCCTTCGTACACCGCCTGCAAGGGAACCGCCAGCCTGGCGCGCGTATCGCGTGGCGCGCGGGAAGCCGACTGGAACTGCGGACCGTCGCTTCCGCGCCTGGCGTGCTGGCCGAACAAGCCTTCAAAGAAATCACTGAAGCCTCCGCCGTTCCCGCCGAAGACTTCCTCGAAGTCGTACCCCTGGCCACCTCCCGTGCCAAAATCCGGCGGCGGCCGGAACTCCTCGCCCGGCCGATACCCTTGCGCACGCAATTGGTCATAGGCGGCGCGCTTCTGTGGATCGCGCAATGCCTCGTAGGCTTCGTTCACGGCCTTGAATTGCTCTTCGGCATCCGCTTCCTTGCTGACGTCCGGGTGGTATTTGCGTGCAAGGCGGCGATAGGCCGTCTTGATCTCGGCCTCGCTGGCGCCGGCTTCGACGCCCAGGATGGAGTAGTAATCCTTGAACTGCATGGTGTGGGGGTCCGGCAAAAATGAAGGCCCGCGGCATTGTGGTGCCACGGGCCGATTCTAGCTTCATTGCGG
>JBQGFJ010000287.1:0-2732 GCA_052040085.1 Pseudoxanthomonas sp. | reverse complement strand
CCGTCGAGCGCGGGATGGAAATCAAGCTCAAGGAAAAACTGGACCGACTGCGCGAGGCCAGGGCACAAGCCGTCCGTGCTGCCCGCGCCAGCCAGACAGGCAAGCCCTCGTCCTGAGCGACCGCACAAATGCTTCCCTTCTCCCCCCGGGAGAAGGTGCCCGAAGGGCGGATGAGGGCGTAGACGATCAGCTCGTCCTTGGAGCGTCATTCGGCCTCCCTCATCCGTCGCTACACGCCACCTTCTCCCGGAGGGAGAAGGCAAAGCGCCCACGGCCATCGGCGAAACCGCGATTTCGGAACCCCGGATCCGGCCCATGTCTTATCCGGGCCGCCAACCCCTGCTTTCAACTGACGAATGCCCGCTCATCCCCCAACCCCGGATTGATCCTGGTCAAGGCACAATTAGCTCATTGGCGACATCCTGTGCGCCATGGAAGCCACTCCCAGCCAATCGTTGACCTCCAGTTGGCCCTTCGATGCGGATCTGCTACGCCGCTACGACAGGCCTGGTCCTCGTTACACCTCGTACCCCACGGCACCGCATTTCCATCCCGGTTTCGTGGAGGAAGACCTGCGTGAGCTGGCGTGGCGCGGCAACCTTTATCCGGTTCCGCGGAAGTTGTCGTTGTACCTGCATGTCCCGTATTGCCACAGCCCGTGCTTCTACTGCGGCTGCAACCGGGTCATCACCCGCGATACATCGAAAGCGGCCACCTATCTCGAACGCCTGAAGCGCGAGATCGCCATGGTCGCGCCGCTGTTCGAGCACACCCGCGAAGTCATCCAGCTTCACCTGGGCGGCGGCACCCCCAACTTCCTGACGTCATCGCAGTTGCGCGACCTGATGGAAACCCTGGCGCGCCAATTCCGTTTCAGCACGCGCTCCGAACGCGACTTTTCCATTGAACTGGACCCGCGCCACGTGCGTCCCGCGGATATCCAGGCATTGGCCGAGATGGGTTTCAACCGTGCCAGCCTGGGCGTGCAGGACTTCGATCCGCAGGTGCAGGAAGCCATCAACCGCATCCAGGGTGTCGATCAAACGATCGGCATCATTGATGCCTGCCGCGAATACGGGCTGCGTTCCGTCAATGTCGATCTGATCTATGGTCTGCCCAAGCAGACGCTAGAGGGCTTCGGCAGAACGCTGGACACGGTGATGGCTGCGCGGCCGGACCGCCTGGCCATCTATGGTTATGCACATCTTCCCGATCTGTTCCGTGCACAGCGCCAGATCGTGGCGGCGGATCTTCCCACCGCGGAAATGCGGCTGGCACTGTTGGGGCTGGCGGTGGAGAAACTGGCCGATGCGGGCTACCGCTACATTGGCATGGATCACTTCGCATTGCCCGGCGATGACTTGGCACAGGCACAACAGCGCGGCGGCCTGCATCGCAACTTCATGGGTTACACCACCCATGCCGATACCGACCTGATTGGCCTGGGCGTGAGCGCCATCAGCCATATCGGTGACAGCTTCAGCCAGAACCTGCGTGATCTGCCTTCGTGGGAGCAAAAGATCGACGCGGGCGAATTGCCACTGTGGCGCGGCTTGTTGCTGGACAGGGACGATGTGCTGCGTGCCGACCTCATTCAGCAACTCATGTGCCAGGGTGACGTGGATATCGGCAGCATCGAGCAGAAATACGCCATCAGCTTCGAGCAGTATTTCCAGCAGGAACTGCAGGCCCTGCAACCGCTGGTGGACGATGGCCTGGTGGAAGTCACCATTTTCAACATCCGCGCCACCCCGCGTGGCCGTGGCCTGTTGCGCGTGATTGCCATGTGTTTCGACCGCTACCTCAAGCAGGCCAACCAGCCGGCACGCTATTCCAAGGCAGTGTGATGTGCTCGTGCGGACAGGCCATTCCCGAGAGGAAGAATCATTCGCTGCCGCGAGTGAATGGATGAAGAGATTCTCCGCATAACGCATTGTGTTTCGTCATCCCGCATGAGCGGGGCTCCAGCGTCTTTGTGTTCAATGGTTTGAAAGTCGTTGCAGCCCCGCTCATGCGGGGTGATGTGTTTCCAGCTCTGGAAACCCCCTGCCGGAGCGGATGTTGCCTGCGATGTGGATCTTCGAGCGACGCCTATCGCGTCCTCACCATGCTCTGTCCTTTCCGCCGGTCTGGGTGGAGATGGAGGATCTTTGCTTGCGAACAGGCGAGCCTGCCACTTTTCTTTGGTCATGCTGACGGCAATGGTACGGATGATGGGCAGGAAAACTGTTGCCGGCGCAGGGCAACAAGTCTGCTGGCCACTTTCCCCATGTGGCTACCGCGCTTCTGAGGAAGAGGGGTATCCGTGAATCCTCAGGTCATGTCGTTCTCAATCCCTGATGGCTTTGGGCGCTCTTCACCAACCATGGCAAAACCGCTTGCCATGTCGAATTTTGCAAAAATGTTCATTTTTTACCAAAAGCCGATCTTTTAACCTGCATCGGTGTCGTAAGCAGTCCGTTGTTCGTCATGTGGCGTAGTGGGTGAAATGCCTGCGATACATGAATTGAAGACTTCATTGCGGCGGCTTGGAACGTTCGTTCTCAATGATCAAGCCGCCAAAACGTAGTGCGAGAGCTGCAGATGTTCTGCCTGACGGTGCAATACGTGGCAAATCCGCTTGCCATGGTGAAATTTGCAAAAATGTTCATTTCTTACCTAAAGCCGATCTTTTAACCTGCATCGGTTTCGTAAGCAGTCCGTTGTTCGTCATGTGGCGTAGTGGGTGAAGC
>JBQGFJ010000286.1:0-3443 GCA_052040085.1 Pseudoxanthomonas sp. | reverse complement strand
TACTTCGGCTTCAGGCCCTGCAGGATCTCGTAGGTCTCACCCACCGTGGGCTCCACGATGTCGACCTTCTGGAAGCGCCGCGCCAGTGCGCGGTCTTTTTCGAAGATGCCACGATATTCCTGGAACGTGGTGCTGCCGATGCAACGCAGTTCGCCGGAGGCCAGCGCCGGCTTGATCAGGTTGCTGGCATCCATGGTGCCGCCGGACGCCGAACCGGCGCCGATGATGGTGTGGATTTCATCGATGAACAGGATGGCGCCATCGTGCTTCTTGACCGCCGACAGTACGCCCTTCAGGCGCTTCTCGAAGTCGCCGCGGTACTTGGTCCCGGCCACCAGGGCACCCAGGTCCAGCGAGAAGATCACCGCATTGAGCAGCACCTCGGGCACGCTGCCTTCCACGATGCGCCGCGCCAGGCCTTCGGCGATGGCGGTCTTGCCCACGCCGGCCTCGCCCACGTAGAGCGGATTGTTCTTGCGCCGGCGGCACAGGATCTGGATGGTGCGCTCGACCTCGTCGGCACGGCCCACCAGCGGATCGATCTTGCCCAGCCGCGCCTGTTCGTTGAGGTTGCTGGCGTACTCGGCCAGGGCGTCGCCCTTGCCCTCGCCTTCCGCGCCCTCGCCGGTCTTGCCCTCGGCGTCACCAGGAGCGGGCGCTTCGCCATCCTCACCCTGCTTGGCGATGCCATGGGACAGGTAATTGACCACGGCCAGCCGGGTCACGTCCTGCTGGGTAAGGAAATACACGGCATGGGAATCCTTTTCGCCGAAGATGGCCACCAGCACGTTCGCGCCGGCCACTTCCTTCTTGCCGGACGATTGCACGTGGTAGACCGCGCGCTGCAGGACCCGCTGGAATCCCAGCGTGGGCTGGGTATCGCGGCCATCGTCTTCGGCCAGCCGGGATACGGAGGCCTCGATGGCCTGTTCCAGGTCCCGTCGCAGCCGCGGGCTGTCAGCCCCGCAGGCTTTCAGCACGGATTGCGCGGAGTCGTTGTCCAGCAATGCCAGCAACAGGTGTTCCACGGTCATGAACTCATGCCGTGCTTCGCGGGCCCGCTTGTAGCACTGGCCGATGGTTTGTTCGAGATCTTTGCTGAACATGCCTGCCTCCAAAGCCGATGCGGACAATATGCGGCCTTCAGGGCGGATTTCCATCACCCCGATGGATTTCTGTGTTCAGTATCCGGAAAGCCGGCGGCGGAAGCCTGAATACGCCTGCTTGCCAGCCAGCCTGCGGGGGTCAGGATTTCTCCATCGTGCACAACAGCGGGTGCTGGTTCATGCGCGCGAACTCGTTCACCTGCGCCACCTTGGATTCGGCCACTTCCCGGGTATACAGGCCGCACACGCCCCTTCCACGGGTATGCACGTGGAGCATGACCTGGGTCGCCTTTTCCAGGTCCATGGCAAAGAACTGCTGCAACACCGCCACCACGAAATCCATGGGGGTGTAGTCATCGTTGAGCAGCAGCACCTGGTAGAAAGGGGGCGGCGCCACTTCCGGCTTGCCGGTCTCCACGGCTACCCCGTGGTCGCGTTCGTGTTCGTTCTGTCGTGGCATCCGGCAATTATACGGATTGGACGCCCGGAACCACTTGCACGCACAATGCCTTTCCCATTCCCGACACCTGATGCCATCGACATGAAATACCTGCTCCTTGCCCTGTTGCCCCTGTTTGCCTCCGCCCCGGTGCTGGCAGCTGATGCCGACCCCGCCATCCAGGCCCAGCTGGAAGCGCTGGGTTACGACTACGAAGTGGACGAGGACGGCGACTACAAGCTGGTGTTCAACATGGGCGACAACGGCCGCAGCCAACTGGTGTACGTGCGCTCCGCCGTCGAGGAATACGGCAGCCACAAGGTCCGCGAGATCTGGTCGCCCGCCTACCGCGCCGCCGGCACCGACTTCGATGCCACGGTGGCCAACCACCTGCTGCAAGCCTCCGACAGCCTGAAGCTGGGCGGCTGGGTCAAACAGGGACCGCATGCCGTCTTCGTGATCAAACTCCCGGCCGATGCCAGCAACGCATTGCTGGACGACGCCCTGAGCGCGGCCATCAATACCGCCGATGAAATGGAGCAGGAACTGGAAACGGAAAAGGGTGCCGACCAGTTCTGAGAACAGGTTTTGAGAACGCCCGCATGACCGAACCGAAATACCGTTTCTGGCAGCCTGACGTCACCGTGGCCACCATCGTGGTCCACGATGGCCGCTTGCTGATGGTGGAGGAGTACGCAGGTGGCGAGCACCTGGTGCTCAACCAGCCTGCTGGCCATCTGGAGCCGGATGAAAGCCTCCAGGATGCCGCGCGCCGTGAAACCCGCGAGGAAACCGGCTGGGACGTGGAGCTGACCGCTTTCGTCGGCGCCTACCAGTGGAAGGCGGAAACCGGTGCGCATTACCTGCGTTTCGCTTTCGCTGCCCGGCCGCTGAAGCACGACCCGGACCTGACGCTGGACGACGGCATCGTCCGCGCCGTGTGGATGACCCCGGCTGAGCTGCAAGCCGAACAAGCCCGGCATCGCAGCCCGCTGGTCTGGCAAGGAGTGCAGGACTACCTGGGTGGACGGCGTTACCCGCTTTCGATGCTGAAGCACCTGGCATGAGCTCGCCGCGGATCATCGTGGGCGTATCCGGCGGCGTGGACTCCTCGGTGGCGGCACTGCAATTGGTGCGCTCCGGCGAGCCCGTGGCCGGCCTGTTCATGCAGAACTGGGCCGACGATGGCAGCGGCGAATGCCGGGCCGAGGACGACCGGCGGGATGCCGTGGCCGTCTGCGGAAAATTGGGAATCCCCTTCCATTTCCGGGATTTTTCCACTGAATACTGGCAAGGCGTGTTCGAGCACTTCCTGGCCGAATATGCGGCCGGACGCACGCCCAACCCGGACGTGCTGTGCAACCGCGAGGTCAAGTTCAAGCACTTCCTGGATGCCGCCCGCGAACTGGGGGCAGAGAAAATCGCCACCGGCCACTATGCGCGCGTCGCCCATGTGCGCGGCGTCTGGCGACTGCTGCGCGGGGCCGACCGCAACAAGGACCAGAGTTACTTCCTGCACCAGTTGGGCCAGCAGCAACTGGCGGCCACCCTGTTCCCCATCGGCGAGCTGCCGAAGGCGCAGGTCCGGGAGATGGCACGCGAGGCCGCCCTGCCCACCCATGACAAGAAAGATTCCACCGGCATCTGCTTCATCGGTGAACGCGATTTCCGCGAATTCCTGGGCCGTTACCTGCCCGCGAAGACGGGACGGATGTGCACACCGGATGGCGTACATGTGGGGGACCATCCCGGCGTCTTCTATTTCACCCTGGGCCAGCGCGAAGGCCTGCACATCGGCGGCGTGCGCGGGCGGCCTGCGGCACCGTGGTACGTCGTCGGCAAGGATGTGGCCAGCAACGTGCTCTACGTGGACCAGGGCGCCGACAGCCCCTATCTGA
>JBQGFJ010000285.1:0-5044 GCA_052040085.1 Pseudoxanthomonas sp. | reverse complement strand
CGTGGTGCTGGAGAGCATAGCCAAGGCGCGAGAGCGTGGACTGGATCCGATTCGTGCGGCGATAGAAGGCACGCGCGAGGTCAGCATGGCCGTGGTGGCTTCCACCTTGACCACCATCGCCGTGTTCCTGCCACTGGTATTCGTGGAAGGCGTGGCGGGCGAACTGTTCCGCGACCAGGCGTTGACCATTGCCATTGCGGTCGGTGTTTCACTGCTGGTCGCCATGACGCTGATCCCGATGCTGTCATCGTGGAAGGGCCATGCGCCGATGGGTTTTCCGGAAGAAGCCCCGCATCCGCGTTCCCGGCTGAATCAGCAAGGCGTGGAGTTGATCCATTCGACCTTGCGCATGCCGCTGTTGCTGTCGTGGCCGCGCTGGATCACGTGGCCATTATGCGTGCTGCTGTTCCCGCTGTTGTTCGTGGCGGGATGCATCCGGGCCATCCTGGCATCGAAGCATTGGTTGTTCTGGGGGCCGTTGGGTTCCGCGCGCATGCCAAAGGCACTGAGCTGGGTGGCATGGGTGCTGTTGCTTCCCCTGCGTTTGCTGGTACTGCCGGCCTGGATGCTGTTGATGTTCCTGGTGGCCTGCGTGGGACCGTTGCTGTTCGGCCTGGCCTGGCTGTTCGTGCGGGCATGGCGGTTGGTTACCCGCGTGGTGTCGCCCGTCATGGGCAAGTTCAGCGATCTGGCGATGAAGCCCTACAACTTCGCCGAGCGACGCTACCTGGAACTGTTGCCGGTGGCATTGCAGCGTCCCGGCCGGGTGTTGGGTTTCGCTGGCCTGGCTTTCGTGGCAACGCTGGCGCTGGTCCCCGTATTGGGTACCGACCTGATTCCGCAGCTTGCACAGGACCGCTTCGAAATGACGGTCAAGCTGCCGCCCGGCACGCCTTTGCGTGAAACCGATCGGATGGTGCGTGAGTTGCAGGCAAAGCATGCAGATGATGCTGGTGTCGAGTCACTGTACGGCGTGAGTGGCAGTGGTACCCGGCTGGACGCCAACCCCACGGAGAGCGGCGAGAACATTGCCAAGCTGACCGTGGTGATGGAAGGGGGCGGGAGCCGTGCATTCGAAGCCGAACAGAGCGACCGCATGCGTGCCAGCATGGCGCAGCACCCGGGCGTGGAAGTGGATTTCAGCCGCCCGCAATTGTTCAGCTTCTCCACGCCACTTGAAATCGAACTGCGTGGGCAAGACCTGGATACGCTGAAAGCTTCCGGACAGAAGCTCGCCAACATGTTGCGGGACAATCCCAACTACACCGACGTCAAGTCCACGGTGGAACAGGGGTTCCCTGAAGTCCAGATCCGTTTCGATCAGGAGCGTGCCGCGGCATTGGGCATGACGACGCGGCAGATTGCCGATGCCGTGGTCAAGAAGGTGCGTGGTGAAGTGGCAACCCGCTACAACTTCCGTGATCGCAAGATCGACGTGCTGGTGCGTGCGCAGGAATCCGATCGTGCTTCGGTGGACGATATCCGGCAGTTGATCGTGAATACCGGCGGTGGCCGTTCCGTGCGGTTGGATTCGGTGGCGGAGGTGGTTTCCACCGTGGGTCCCAGCGAAATCCATCGTGCGGACCAGATGCGCGTGGCCGTGGTCTCGGCCAATCTGCGTGGTATCGACCTGGGGTCGGCCATGCAAGACGTGCAGCGCATGGTGGCCGCTGATCCGCTGGGTGTCGGCGTAGGCCTGCACATCGGCGGACAGGGCGAGGAACTGGCTGACTCGGTGCGCTCGCTGCTGTTCGCGTTCGGACTGGCCATCTTCTTGGTCTATCTGGTGATGGCATCGCAATTCGAGTCCTTGCTGCATCCGTTCGTGATCCTGTTCACCATCCCGCTGGCCATGGTAGGTGCCATCCTGGCCCTGTTGTTGACCGGGAATTCGATCTCGGTGGTGGTCTTCATAGGCTTGATATTGATGGTGGGCCTGGTGACCAAGAACGCGATCATCCTGATCGACAAGGTCAACCAGTTGCGTGAAGAGGGCGTGGCCAAGCACACGGCCCTGGTGGAAGGCGCCCGTTCGCGCTTGCGCCCCATTGCCATGACCACGCTGAGTACCTTGTTCGGTTTCATGCCGTTGGCGATTGCCTTGGGCGATGGTGCCGAAGTGCGGTCCCCCATGGCGTTGACGGTGATCGGCGGCCTGCTGGTGTCGACCCTGCTGACGCTCTTCGTGATTCCGGTGGTGTATGACCTGATGGACCGCCGTGCCGATGAGTACTACACCGAGCGCGGCAGGCGTGCCCGTGCCGGCGAAGCCGAGATGGACGGCGATGCATCCGGCCAGGATGGATGGGAACACGCATGAGCATTACCGAGTTCAGCATCAAGCGGCCCGTCACCACGATCATGTGCTTCGTGTCCATGTTCGTGGTGGGCCTGATTGCTGCGTTCCGCCTGCCGCTTGAAGCCATGCCGGATGTGTCGGCACCCTTCATGTTCGTGCAATTGCCGTACTCGGGCTCGACGCCGGAAGAGGTGGAAAGAACGGTATTGCGGCCGGCGGAGGAAGCGTTGGCTACCATGCCGGGGATCAAGCGGATGCGCGGCAATGCCGGTGCCGATGGTGCCGGCGTGTTCATCGAACTCTCTGATTGGGACCGTGACGTTGCCATTGCGGCCTCGGAAGCACGCGAACGCATGGATGCGATCCGCGATGAACTGCCGGAGGATTTCCAACGCTATTTCGTGTTCAAGTTCTCCACCAGTGACCAGGCCTTCCTGCGCATACGTTTGGCGGGCGAGACCGACCTGACCGGTGCGTACGATTTGATCGATCGCGAGATGAAGCGCCGGCTTGAACGTATTCCCGGCGTGGCCCGGGTAGACATCAGCGGTGCTCCCCCCAGTGAAGTCGAGATCGCCATCTCGCCCACGCGCCTCACCGCCCATGACCTGAGCCTCAACGAATTGGCGCGCAAGCTGCAGCAGGTCAATTTTTCGGTATCGGCCGGGCAGATCGAGGACGGCGGCCAACGCCTGCGCCTGCAGCCGATCGGTGAGTTGACCGATCTGCAGGAGTTGCGTGACCTGGTCCTGGATTCGAAGGGCCTGCGGTTGGGTGATATCGCGGATATCCGCTTGCAGCCGGTACGGATGCCTTATGGCCGCCGGTTGGATGGCCGCAGCGCGATTGGCCTGGACATATTCAAGGAACGCAATGCCAACCTAGTGGAGGTTTCGCGCAACGTGATACGCGAGGTCACGGCGATCCAGGGCGCCCCCGGTCTGGATGACATTGATTTCAAAATTACCCAAAACATGGGCAAGGAAGTCACCAGCTCACTGAAGGAGTTGGCGGAAGCCGGGTTGATCGGCCTGCTGTTGTCGATTGCGGTGCTGTACTTCTTCCTGCGGCACTGGCCATCCACGTTGATGGTGACCCTGGCCATCCCGATCTGCTTCGTGATGACGCTGGGTTTCATGTACTTCGCGGGCGTAACCCTCAACGTGTTGACCCTGATGGGGCTGCTGCTGGCCGTCGGCATGCTGGTGGATAACGCCGTGGTAGTGGTGGAAAGCATTTACCAGGAACGCGAGCGCATGCCCGGGAAGCCGCGACTGGCTGCCATCGTGGGTACGCGCAACGTCGCCATCGCACTGTCGGCGGGTACGTTGTCGCACTGCATCGTATTCCTGCCCAACTTGCTGGGTGAGACCAACCAGATCAGCATCTTCATGTCGCAGTTGGCCATCACCATCACGGTTTCGTTGCTGGCGTCGTGGCTGGTGGCGGTCAGCCTGATTCCGATGCTGTCGGCACGGATGAAAACGCCGCCGGCGGTCCATAACTCCGCTGGCCTCATTCCTCGCCTGCAACGCCGTTATGCGCAGTTGTTGCGGTGGACATTGGAACATCGTGGCTGGAGCGTATTCGGAATCGCATTGGTTGTGCTGGTGAGTCTGGTGCCAATGAAATTGACCACGGTCGATTTCTTTGGTGGCGGTGACAGTGGCGAGATCCAGATTTACTACCAATGGAAGGGCAGTTTCACCAAGGAACAGATGCTCCAGGAAGTAATCAAGGTGGAGGCATATCTGGACGCCAATCGCGAGCGCCTGGATATCGCGCAGGTCTACACGTGGTACGACGAGCAGGGCGAAGCGGCAACGATGGTCACGTTCGCAGACTCGGTGAAGGACACCAAGCCGCTTGGCGACATTGTCAGCAAGGAATTGCCGAAATCGGCACGTGCCACGCTGGGTGTGCGTGGGCAAGGCGACCAGGGTGATGGTGGTTCCGGCGGCATGGGCCAGAACGTGCAGGTACAGTTGCGGGGGGATTCCACCCGCATGCTCAATGAACTGGCGGAGGAAATCATTCCGATGCTGGCCGCAAAGAGTGAACTGCGCGATGTCCGGGTGCAGGGCGGTGACCGCAATACCGAACTCAACGTCAAGGTGGACCGCGAGCGTGCTGCGGCCTATGGGTTCAGTGCCGAGGAAGTGTCCAACTTCATCGGATTGGCCCTGCGCGGTTCGCAGTTGCGTGAATTCAGGCGCGGCCAGAGCGAGGTTCCGGTATGGGTGCGCTTCGATGGTGCACAGAGCTTTGGCGTGGACGATATCTCCAGCTTCATGATCCGTGCGCCGGATGGCCGTACGGTGCCGCTGCTGAGCATGGTGAATATCGAGACCGTGCCTTCCGCCAAGCAGATCACCCGCTTCAACCGCCAGACCATGGTGACCCTGCAAGCCAACCTCAACGAAGGCACCACCATGCCGGCCGCGCGCAAGGCCATGGAAGACACGTTGAAGGGAGCCCAGTTCCCGGCCGGCTACGGATATTCCTTCGATGGGTCCGGATTCCAGGATGGTGACGAAGGCATGCAGCAAATGTTCTTCAACCTGATCCTGGCGCTGGTGATGATCTACGTGTTGATGGCGGCGGTGTTCGAATCGCTGCTGTTCCCATCGGCCATCATGAGCTGCGTGGTGTTCTCGATATTCGGCGTGTACTGGCTGTTCTGGCTTACCGGGACTTCGTTCACGGTCATGGCGTTCATCGGAATCCTGGTATTGATGGGGGTCG
>JBQGFJ010000284.1:0-6027 GCA_052040085.1 Pseudoxanthomonas sp. | reverse complement strand
GAGCACATCAAGGCGTTCTACATGCGCCTGAACGATGACGGCAAGACCGTCGCCGCCATGGACGTGCTGGCCCCGGGCATCGGCGAGATCATCGGCGGCAGCCAGCGCGAAGAGCGCCTGGATGTGCTGGACGCGCGCATGGCGCAGTTCGGTTTGGACCCTGAACACTATGGCTGGTACCGCGATTTCCGCCGCTACGGAACGGTGCCCCATGCCGGTTTCGGCCTCGGCTTCGAACGCCTGATCGTGTACGTCTGCGGCCTGTCCAACATCCGCGACGCCATTCCCTATCCACGCGCGCCCGGCAATGCGGAATTCTGAGAAACAGAAGTGAGGAGTCAGAAGTGAGAAGTGAGCAAAAGGCACACCCACACACGGTGAGCGGCGTCAGCTGTTTCTCACTCCTCACTCCTCTTCACTCACTTCCGGCTTCCACCCAGTGACCCTGTTCCTAGCCCTGTGCTTCATCGGCGTAGCCATCGCCGGTTTCAGTGCCTTCGTGATCTTCTGGCCGCTGACCCTGATACATGTGCGCGACCGACATTCCGGCACCGCGGCCGATTTCGGCCCGGGCGCCTTCCTCAGGCGCGATTCGCTGGCTTGGCTGCTGAGTGGGCGCTACCGCGAAACCGGCGACCGTGCCCTGAGCGGACTGGCGACGCCGGCCCGCATTTCCTTCCTGACCATCTGTTTCGGCCTGGGAATGGCCGGGATCCTGTGGCTGTGGTCTCTGGTGGCCTGATGAATACGACACATGACGCTTGGTGGATCGCCAGCTTGGGCCAGACCCTGATCTGGGCACGCCTGCGCATCCTGGAAGCCGGTACCGCCGAAGTGCTGGACAGTGATGGCAACACCCTGCCCTACGCCAGCGAAGATGATGCCCGCAACGCCCTGCTGGATGCAGAATTCGTGGCCTTCGACGGCCTGGACGAAGAAGACGCGCTGGGTCGCGGATTCTCGCTGGACGAAATTGCACCGCCGCGCGCCGCCAGCGAGGCCGAGCTGCGGCCCCTGATGGTGCAATCACTGGGCAAGCGGGTCTGACCGGCAACGACGCCGCCGATGTACACGCCCCGCGCCTTCGTCGAAACCGATCTGACCGAACTGGATCGCCTCATCGCGCGTGACGCCTTCGTCACCCTGGTCACCACCGGCCCCGACAACCTGCCGTGGGCCACCCACCTGCCGGTGCTTTATGCACGCGACGGCAACGCGCTCCTGATCGAGGGCCATTGGGCCAGACCCAATCCGCAAGCCCGGCACACCGGCCCGGCCCTGATGATCGTGCACGGTCCGCACGCCTATGTTTCGCCCGGCTGGTATCCGGACAAGGAAGAAGCCTCCCGGGTCCCGACCTGGAACTATTCGGCTGCGCATCTTTACGGGGAATTGCAGGCCACGGAGGACACCGCCACCCTGGCCGGCATCGTCGATCGGCTCAGTCAGATCAATGAGACCCGCGTCGGCAATGACTGGCGCTTCGAACACGATCGCGAAGCCCATGTACGCCAGCTCAAAGGCATCATCGGTTTCCGCTTCATTCCAGGCCGTGTGGAACTGAAAGCCAAGTTCAACCAGAATCATCCGGCAGCCAACGTTCGCGAAGCCGCCAATGGCCTGAAGCAACTGCGTGACCCTCACGCCCACGAAGTCGCGCAAGAGATGATGGATCGCCTTGCACGACGCACACCCTCGGAGGAATAAGCATGGACCTGAACCTTTCCGGCCGGCATGCACTGGTCTGCGGCGCTTCCGTCGGCATCGGACGTGCCGCGGCGCATGAGCTCGCCCTGTTGGGCGCAGAGGTCACCCTGCTTGCCCGCAGCGAAGATGTGCTCCGCCGGGTTGCAGACGAACTGCCCGTTGCCGGCAATGCCCGGCCGCATGGCTGGATTGCCTGCGACGTGTCGGACCACGAAGACCTGCGCCGCAAGATCGGCCCGCTGGCCAGCGAGCGCCCCGTACACATCCTGATCAACAACACCGGTGGCCCTCCCGGCGGGCGCGCCCTCGATGCAAGCCTGGACGCCTATCTGGAAGCCTTCCAGAACCACCTGCTGGCGAACCAGACCCTCGTGCAGACGCTGGTGCCCGGCATGCAGGCCGCCAGTTGGGGGCGCATCGTGAACGTGATTTCCACCTCGGTGCGCGAACCGCTTCCGAACCTGGGCGTGTCCAACACCATCCGCAGCGCCGTCGCCGGCTGGGCCAAGACCCTGTCGCGCGAGCTCGCACCCTCTGGCATCACCGTCAACAACGTGCTGCCCGGCTACACACGCACACGCCGGCTGGAACAGATCCTGGACGACCGTTCGGCGGCCACGGGCAAGGAACGCGAGCAGGTGGCGCAGGCCATGCTGGATACCGTGCCCGCCGGACGTTTCGCTGATGCGGGTGAAATCGCTGCTGCCATCGCCTTCCTCGCCAGCCCCGCCGCGAGCTACGTCAATGGCGTCAGCCTGGCCGTGGATGGCGGACGCATGCAGTCAATCTGATCCGCTTCTTCCGGGACCACCGCACCTCCATCTCCGCGGACATCGCCCTTTGCCTCCGTCCCGGTTGCCCCGGCAGGTAGACTGTGCCGATGAAACACTGTCGGCACTTCATCGGCGGCACCTTCCATGACCCCATGGGCGAACGCTGGCTGGACGTACACGAACCAGCCACCCGCCAAGTATTGGCCCAGATAGCCGCAGGCGATGCCCGCGATGTCGATGCCGCCGTGGCAGCTGCCAGCAAGGCCTTCCCGTACTGGTCGGCACTACCCAACGACGTGCGCGCCAACTGGCTGGAAACATTGGCGGATGCCCTGGAGGAACGCCTAGAAGCCTTTGCACAGGCCGAATCACGTGATACCGGCAAGCCAATCTGGCTCACGCGCGAAGTGGAAATCCCGCGTGCCATTGCCAACCTGCGCTTCTTCGCACATGCCGCCACCCAATCCGCCAGCGAATCACACCACGGTCAGGCTGGACTGAACTACACCTTGCGGCAGCCGCTGGGGGTTGTGGCGACCATCTCACCGTGGAACCTGCCGCTGTATCTGTTCACCTGGAAAATTGCACCCGCATTGGCTGCCGGCAATACCGTGATTGCCAAGCCATCGGAAGTGACGCCACTGACAGCCACCTTGTTGACCAAACTCGTGGCCAAGATCGGCTTTCCCGCCGGGGTATTGAACGTTGTGCACGGCACGGGCCATGACGTAGGCGAACCCTTGGTCACGCATCCCGGCGTCAAGGCGGTCTCGTTCACGGGTAGCACCGCGGTGGGCCGCCGCATCGCGGGCCTGTGCGCGGAATCACTGAAGAAGGTGTCGTTGGAGCTTGGCGGCAAGAATCCCGTACTGGTGTTCGCCGACAGCGACTGGCGTGCACAGATGGGCACCATCGTGCGTTCCGCGCTCCAGAATTCCGGACAGATCTGCCTGTGCGGTTCGCGCCTGCTGGTGGAGCGCTCCATTTACGATGGATTCCGCGACGCTTTCGTTGCCACCGCCGCTGCACTGCAGGGTGGCGACCCCATGGACGCCGCCACCCAGCTTGGCCCGCTGGTATCGCAGGCACACTTCGACAAGGTCAGCGCCTGCATCGAGCGTGCGTGCGACGAAGGCGGTCGCTTCCTTCTGGGCGGAGACTCGTCGCTGCACTCGGGCTGGTTCGTGCCACCCACGGTGATCGAGGGACTGGGGCCGGATGCGGCGACCAACCGCGAGGAAATCTTCGGCCCCGTGGTCACCATGCAAGGATTTGATGACGACCAGCAGGCACTGGCTCTGGCCAATGCGGGCGATTACGGGCTTGCCGCCATGGTCTGGACGCGTGACCTGGGACGCGCCCATCGCCTTTCCGCCGACCTGCGCGCCGGGATCGTCTGGATCAACACCTGGTTGATGCGCGACCTGCGCACGCCGTTCGGTGGCAGCGGCCAATCCGGGCTGGGCCGCGAGGGTGGCATGGAAGCCATGCGTTTCTTCACCGAACCGAAGAATGTCTGTCTGTCTCTGCAATAATCAGCCCATGTCAGACCTTGAAAAACTCCTGAGCCAGAACCGTGACTGGGCCGACCGTGTGGAACGGGACGATCCCGGTTTCTTCACCCGCCTCTCGCAACAGCAATCCCCCCGCTACCTGTGGATCGGCTGTTCGGATTCGCGTGTACCCGCGAACCAGATCCTGGGGCTGGACCCGGGCGAAGTCTTCGTCCACCGGAATATCGCCAACGTGATGTCGCACGGCGACCTGAATGCACTTTCGGTCATCCAGTTCGCCGTGGATATCCTGAAGGTCGAGCACATCCTGCTGGTGGGCCATTACGGTTGCGGTGGCGTGCATGCCGCCATGACCGGTGCTCGCCTGGGGCTGGCCGACAACTGGCTGCGCCACGTCTCCGATATCGCGAAGAAACACATCGCACTGCTCAACACCATCGAATCCGAGCCGCTGCGCCATGCGCGCATGTGCGAGTTGAATGCCATCGAACAGGCACTCAACGTCTGCGAGACCACCGTGGTGCAGGACGCCTGGGCGCGCGGCCAGAAGCTGGAAGTGCATGGCTGGGTGTACTCGCTCAACGATGGCCGCGTGCGCGAACTGGGCATGGACGTGTCCTCGCCGGACGCCGTGTACACCACCTACCGCACCGCGCTGGCCGCGGTCACCCAAGTGGCCGCCAAGGGCAAGCGCGATGAGTGACGTGGTGCATGCCGGGACAGCCCCGAAGCCGATGGGCCACTATCCGCATGCGCGCCGGGTGGGCCAACTGTTGTTCCTCTCCGGCATCGGTCCACGCGACCCTGCCACCAACGCCATCCCCGGCAACCGCCATTCCGGAAATGGCGATCTGGTCGGCTACGACATCCAGGCGCAAACCCGGGCCGTGTTCGACAACGTGCGTGCCGTTCTGGAAGCCAGCGGCGCGCGCTGGGAAGACCTGGTGGACGTGACCGTCTACCTCACCGACATGGCAAGTGACTTCAAGGCCTACAACGCTATCTGGGCCGAGCACTTTCCGGATCCGACCGCCGCCCCTTGCCGCACCACGCTGGGCATCACCGCACTGCCCACGCCCATTGCCATCGAGCTGAAGTGCATCGCCGCGCTGAAGGAGTAACGCCATGCTGCCTGCCCCGCTCAACTTCCAGGCCTGGATCGACGAACACCGCCACCTGCTGAAACCCCCGGTAGGCAACAAGTGCATCTACGACGGCGACTTCATCGTGATGGTCGTCGGCGGCCCCAATGCCCGCACCGACTATCACTGGGAGGAAGGCCCCGAATGGTTCTACCAGCTTGAAGGGGAAATGGTGCTGCGCATTCAGGAGAATTACGACGGCGAGCGCGGAACCCTGCGCGACATCCCCATCCTCGCCGGCGAAATCTTCCTGCTGCCGCCACGCGTACCCCACTCGCCGCAGCGCGCACCGGATTCGGTGGGACTGGTCATCGAACGCAAGCGCCTGCCGCTGGAAGACGACGGCCTGCTGTGGTTCTGCGAGAACTGCAACAACAAGGTGTACGAGGAATATTTCCACCTGAATGACATCGAGCAGGATTTCTTCCGCGTGTTCGAGAACTTCTATCGTTCCGAAGAAAAGCGGACCTGCAAGGCATGCGGCCACCTGAATCCGCGCCCCGGCCGTTATGAAGCGAAGCCGGATTCACTGGCGGACATCACCTGACATCGGCAGGTTCACCGCCTGCCCCCGCCACCCGCTGCACACTTGACCATGCCCAATCCGGGCATTATCGTGCCCGATATGGGCAAGACATCTACGCCACCCAGGATCAGCGAAGCCGCAGCGCGCTATGCCAGCGCCAACCTGTCGGACGCCTTGTTCACCACCACCCAGCAGCGCGTACTGGGCTGCCTGTTCGGCGAAGCGGGCCGCAGCTTCGCAGTGAATGAACTAATCCAGACCACTGGCGCCGGCAGCGGCGCCGTGCAGCGCGAGCTTGCACGGCTGGCAGGCAGTGGCTTGCTGACGATCGAGCAGGTCGGCAACCGCAATCAGTATCGTGCCAA
>JBQGFJ010000283.1:0-18853 GCA_052040085.1 Pseudoxanthomonas sp. | reverse complement strand
CGCCGGTGAGCTGGCGGGCCGAGGAGGTCTCGCGCTGGGAGCCGGAGGATGCCGACACCACGGCGCTGGTTCCCGCGCGCATTCCAGGGCTCGTGGGGCGTGAAGTCGAGCAGTTGAGCGGCGCTTTGCGTTCGCTTGCCTCGCGCGTGCAGTCGTTCGTGCAGCGCGAGCGCGATTTCACCCGCGATGCCAGCCATGAGTTGCGCACGCCATTGACCGTGATCCGGGTGGCCAGCGACATGGCCATGGCAGAACAGCCACCGCCCAGGGTGGCACGTTCATTGCAGCGCATACAGCGCGCGGGGCGCGACATGGAAGCAGTGATCGATGCTTTCCTGATCCTGGCACGCGAAGCGGAGATCGAGCCGCAACGCGAGGACGTGGAAGTGGCCGAAGTGATGGTGGAGGAAGTGGAGAATGCCCGTGCCCTGCTTGTGGGGAAGCCGGTGGAACTGGATATCACCTGCCATGCGCACCCCATCCTGCATGCGCCGCCACGGGTATTCCGGGTGGTGGTTTCCAATCTGTTGCGCAACGCCTGCAGTTACACCGACCAGGGACGCATCGACGTGCTGGTGGAAGAGGACAGGGTGGTCGTGCGCGACACCGGCATCGGGATGAGCAAGGAAACCATAGAGCGCGTGTTCGAGCCGTTCTTCCGTGCCGACCCGTCACGGCCGCAGGGCAGTGGGCTGGGTCTATCCATCGTCAGCCGCCTTTGCCAGCGCTTCGGTTGGAAGGTGGAGCTGGACAGCGTGCCCGGGCAAGGCACCGCCGCCACGATCCGTTTCGTACCCGTGGAATCAACGCCGGTGAAAGAGGGTCCCGCAAGCTGAACGTGTCCGTTCATGTCCATGTCAACCGCGTGGACCGGTGTGCGTTAATGCCCGTGAATCCCCGCCACTCTGCCGAATCACATGAGCCAGCCGCCCCGTTCCGCCCCGCGTTCCAGAAAGCCGCTGATCACCCGCCTCATCCTTGCCGCCGTCGCCATCGCCGTGTTGTATGGCGGGTATTCGTACTGGAATGGCCGCAAGAGCCAGGCCGCCGAAGGTGCCTTCCGTACCGCCGAGGTGGAGCGTGGCAACATCCGGGTGGCGATTTCGTCCACGGGTACGCTCAGCGCCATTTCCACGGTCACGGTGGGCAGCCAGATATCCGGCCAGGTGATCGATGTGCTGGTGGACTTCAACAGTGAAGTGAAGCGCGGCGACGTGCTGGCCAGGATCGATCCCAGCACGTACAAGGCGCAATTCGAACAGGGCAATGCGCAGATCGCCAGTGCGCGCGCATCGCTGTCGCAGGCACAGGCAACCCTGCGCAATGCCGAGCTTGATTACCAGCGCAAGGCTGACCTGGGCAAGCAGCAACTGGTTGCCCAGGGCGATGTGGATCTGGCGCGTGCAGTACTGGACCAGGCACGCGCTTCGGTCAATTCGGCGCACGCGCAGATTCGCCAGCAGACCGCGTCGCTGCAGACCACCCAGGTCAATCTGGATCGCGCCGTGATCCGTTCGCCCGTGGATGGCGTGGTACTGACCCGCAGCATCGAGCCCGGCCAGACCGTGGCCGCCAGCCTGCAGGCACCCGAACTGTTCCTGATTGCCGAGGATCTGGGCAAGATGAAGATCGAACTGGCCGTCGACGAAGCCGACATCGGCCAAGTCGAAGTGGGCCAGGGTGTTTCCTTCAGTGTCGATGCATTCCCGGATCGGCAGTTCCGTGGCGTGGTGGAGCAGGTGCGGCTTGCGGCCACGACCACCAACAACGTGGTGACCTACCCGGTGGTGGTGACGGTGGACAACAGCGACGGCACCTTGTTGCCGGGCCTGACCGTGAATGCGGAAATCGAAGTCAGCCGCCGTGATGGCGTGCTGAAGGTGCCGAACACCGCGCTGCGCTACAAGCCGGCCGGCGAGAGTGCCAGCCCGCAGCAAGGCGCGGCGGCGCGTGGTCCGGGTGGTAGCGGCATTGCCGATGACCTGGCTGCGCGGGTAGCGGAAATGAACGTCAGTGCCGAGCAGAAGGCTGCGTTCGATACGGCGGTTGCTGCGATGCGCGAACGCCAGCAGGCGGCACGGCAGGCGATGGAAGGTGCGCAGCGCAGCGGCAGTGCCCCGGGCGCGGGTGGTCCGCCGCCGGGCATGATGGTCATGCGGGCCGATGGCGGTGGCGCCAATATCCAGGCGCAAATCCGGCAGCGCATGATGGAGCGCTTCCAGGAAGACTTCGCGCCGTTCCGCGACTTGCTGGACGACGCACAGAAACAACAGTGGGATAGGGCCTTGTCGTCCTTGCTCAGTGCGCAGCGGGCCACGCTGTATCGGTTGGTTGATGGCAAGCCGCAGTCGGTACAGGTGCGTATCGGTGCCAGCGATGGTTCGAACACCGAGGTTTCCGGTGGCGGCTTGCAGGAAGGCGACCTGGTGGTGATCGGCGAGCGCGCTGCACGATGAGTACGGCCGGCGAAGCCCGCGTGCCGGTGATCGCCACGCGCAATCTGAGCAAGATCTACGCCGCTGGCACCGAGGCCGAAGTGGCTGCGCTCAAGGGCGTGGACATGCAGGTGAATGGGGGCGACTTCGTTGCCATCATCGGACCGTCCGGCTCGGGCAAGTCCACCTTGATGAACCTGATCGGCTGCCTCGATACCCCAACGGACGGCGTATACGAATGTGATGGCGTGGATGTCTCCACGCTGGATCGCGAGCAATTGGCCGTCCTGCGGCGCGACAAGATCGGCTTCGTGTTCCAGGGGTTCAACCTGTTGCCGCGCATGAGTGCGCTGGACAATGTGGCGATGCCGCTGGGTTATGCGCAGGTGCCCCCCGTGGAGCGTCGCCAGCGTGCGGAGCGTGCATTGCAGGCGGTGGGCTTGGGAGAGCGTACCCAACACCGTCCCAGCGAACTTTCCGGCGGACAACAGCAGCGCGTGGCGATTGCACGTGCGCTGATCAACAATCCGCCCATCCTGCTGGCCGACGAGCCCACCGGCGCGCTGGACAGCAAGACGGGCGAGGAGATCCTGGCCCTGTTCAAGCGTCTTCGCGACGACGGCCATACCGTGGTGCTGATCACGCATGATCCCGCGGTGGCCGCGCATGCGGACCGCACCTTCGTGATGCGCGATGGTGAATTGCACGAGGAGGTGCGCGCATGAAGTTCATGGACGTCCTGCGCACCGCGATCTTCGCCCTGCGTGGCAATTGGATGCGCAGTGCCTTGACCTCGCTGGGCGTGATCATCGGCATCGCCGCGGTGATCGTGATGGTGTCGGTAGGCCAGGGCACCCAGGCCGAAATCGACAAGATGGTGTCCGGTCTGGGTTCGCAACGATTGGACATTTCCTCAAGCGTGCCCCGCAGCACCGGTGGCGTGCGCATGAGCGCGAGCAGCTTCTTCACCTTGAAGGAAGGCGACGCGGATGCGATCCGCAGCGAAATCCCCGAGGTCCAGTACGTCTCTTCCAGCCTGCGTGGCAGCAGCCAGGTGGTGTTCGCGGAGAACAACTGGTCCAGCAGTTGGCAAGGCGTGCAGCCGGATTACCTGACCATCCACGGCTGGAACGTGGTGGAGGGCGAGGGCCTGGAAAATTACGCCTCTGGCGGTGACCACAAGGTGGTGCTGATCGGTGAAACCGTGCGTCGCGAACTGTTCGGTGACCAGAGTGGCGTGGGTGAAACCATTCGCCTGGGCCGTGTGCCGTTTACCGTGGTGGGGACGTTGGCTTCCAAGGGCCAGAACAGTTGGGGCCGTGATCAGGACGACGTGGTGATGGTGCCGCTGGATACGGCACGCCGCCGCCTGATGGGTGCGATGGGCTTGCCGCCCGGTGCGGTGATGGAAATCTCCTTGGCTGTCGCCGACGTGCGCGACATCGGCTACGTGCAGACCGAGATCGAGTCGTTGCTGCGCCAGCGGCACAAGATCAAGCCGGGTGACGCCGACGATTTCCAGGTGCGCAACATGGCCGAGATCGTGGCCACGCGCACGGCGACCACGCGCTTGATGTCGTTGCTGCTGGGCGCGGTGGCGACCATCTCGCTGATCGTCGGCGGCATCGGCATCATGAACATCATGCTGGTGTCGGTAACCGAGCGCATTCGCGAAATCGGGTTGCGCATGGCGGTGGGAGCGGGGCCTTCGGATGTGCGGCGCCAGTTCCTGGCCGAAGCCATGCTGCTGTCATTGGGCGGTGGCGTCCTGGGCATCCTGATCGGCGTGGTGGGTGCCTTGCTGGTAGGGCATTACAGCGATCTGCCAACCGAGCTCAATGTGCAGATCGTCGCGCTGGCGGCCGGCTTCTCCATTGCCACGGGCTTGTTCTTTGGCTATTACCCGGCGCGCAAGGCTTCACAGCTCGATCCCATCGAAGCACTGCGCCAGCAGTAAGCGCATGCGGGTCGCCCGGCAATGGGCGACCCAGACGCATGGCCGGATTTGCGTTCAACCGGCAGTTGCCTGCAATCTTCGGACATGACATCACTTCCCCTGCGCTCCATCCACGTGGTGGCCGGCCTCATTACCGACCCGCGTGGCCGCATCCTGCTGGCGCGCAGGATGGAAGGGCGCGACCTGGCCGGACGCTGGGAATTCCCCGGTGGCAAATGCGAGCCCGGCGAGACATCCGAGCAAGCCCTGGCCCGTGAGTTGCACGAAGAGCTGGGCATTGCCGTGGATGTAGGCGAGTGGCTGATGGAAGTGCCGCAGCTTTATCCGGACAAACGGCTTCGATTGGAAGTTCGCCGGATCAATGGTTGGCAAGGCGGGTCGCCGCGTGGTGTGGAGGGGCAGGCCTTGTTGTGGGTTCCGCTGGAAAAGCTGGAACGTTACGTGATGCCGCCTGCCGACAGGCCGGTGGTGGGATTCCTGTTGCAGCCGGATCGGTACCTGGTCACGCCAGAGCCCGTGGCGGGGGATGACGCGGGCTGGTTGCAGGGACTGGAGCAGGCGATCCGGGCTGGAATCCGCCGGGTGCAATTACGCCTGCATACCGTTGATGGTGATCGTCGCGATCAATTGATTCGTGTGGCCGTTGACCTGTGTCGGCAGTCCGATGTGCAAGTCCTGCTGAATGGTGATGCTGCGTTGGCACGGGAACTGGGCACGGGGCTGCATCTGCGTTCGGCGCAATTGGCGGATCTGGATGCTCGCCCGGATACCGGAGGTGCGCTATTGGGCGCCTCCTGTCACAACGCCGACGACTTGCGCCGCGCGGAAGCGCTGGGATGCGATTTCGCGGTGTTGGGGCCGGTGCAGGACACGCCTACGCATCCGGGTGCACCGGTGCTGGGCTGGGAAGGCTTCGATCGTTTGCGCGAAACGGTGTCGTTGCCGATCTACGCCATTGGCGGGCTTGGTCCCGACGATATCGGTGAAGCTCGCCGCCACGGCGCGCAGGGCGTGGCGGCGATCCGCTCGTTGTGGTCCCCGCTTCTTCGCGCCTGAGCCGTTACAGGCGCGCGCGCTGTGCTTGCAGGGCAGCGAGCTGGTTGCTCCAGTCGACCAGACGCTGACGCTCCTGATCCACCACGGCAGGCGGCACCTTGTCGCTGAACTTGGCCAGCTTGGCTTCGCTCTTTTCCTTTTCGCCGGCCACGCGCGTGATTTCCTTGTCCATGCGTGCACGCTCGGCATCCAGGTCCACCAGGCCTTCCAGCGGCACCAGCAACTTGAGCTGGCCGACCACGGCGGTGGCCGATGCCGGGATGTCCGCACCCGCGTCGAGCCAGGTGATGCTTTCCAGCTTGAGCAAAAAGGAGAGCGATGCGGCAAAGCGATCCGTGCGTGCGCGGTCTTGCGGCGTGCCATCCTGCAACAGCAAGCGGATGCTCTTCGACGGCGCCACGTTCAATTCGCTGCGGACCCGGCGCAATGACGAGACCATGACCTTCAGCCACTCGACGTCGGCCTCTGCATCGGCGTAATCCTGTGCCGGTGAATCGGCAAGCGCCGGATAGGGACGCAGTGAAATGGTGGTTCCTTCCACGCCCAGCCTTGGTGCCACCTGTTGCCACAACTCTTCGGTGATGAAGGGCGTCAGCGGGTGCAGCAGTCGCAACAGGGTTTCCAGCACGTGCAGCAGGGTATGGCGGGTGCTGTCGGCGGCAGTTGCATCGGTGCCATTGAGCGCAGGCTTGGCCAGCTCCACGAACCAGTCGCAGAACTCATTCCACGCGAATTCGTACAGGGACTGCGCCAGCAGGTCGAAGCGATAGGCCGCGAAATGCGTTTCGGCCTCGGCAACGACCTTGGTGAGCCGTGACAGGATCCATTTTTCCGCATCGGTCCGCGGTTGCGGCAAGCCCTGTGCAGTGAAGCCTTCCGAGTTCATCAGCACGAAGCGGGTGGCGTTCCACAGTTTGTTGCAGAAATTCTTGTAGCCCTCGGCGCGGTCCAGGTCGAACTTGATGTCACGGCCGTGGGTGGCCAGCGCGGCGATGGTGAAGCGCAGGGCATCGGCACCATGGGCGATGATGCCTTCGGGGAATTCCTTGCGGGTGGCTTTCTCGATCTTCTCGGCCAGCTTCGGCTGCATCAGTCCGCGGGTGCGCTTGGCGACCAGGTCTTCCAGCGAGATGCCGTCGATGATGTCCAGCGGGTCCAGCACGTTGCCCTTGGACTTGGACATCTTCTGGCCCTGCGCATCACGGATCAGGCCGGTGATGTACACATCGCGGAACGGCACCTGGCCGGTGAAGTGATCGGTGGCCATGATCATGCGCGCCACCCAGAAGAAAATGATGTCAAAACCGGTGACCAGCACGCTGGAAGGCAGGTAGCGGTCGAAGCCACGTTCGGCCATCGCGGCCTGGTCCGGCCAGCCCAGGGTGCTGAAGGGCCAGAGTTGCGAGGAGAACCAGGTTTCCAGGACGTCGCTGTCCTGCGCCAGCACGACATCGTCCGCGAGGCCCGCCTTGCTGCGCGCCTCGGCTTCGTCGCGGCCCACGTAGCAATTGCCGGCATCGTCGAACCATGCCGGGATGCGGTGGCCCCACCACAGTTGGCGCGAGATGCACCAGTCCTGGATGTTTTCCATCCAGTGGCGGTAGGTGTTGATCCAGTTGGGCGGGACGAACTTGACCTCGCCGGATTCGACAAGATCAAGGCCGCGTTTCGCCAGCCCGTCCATCTTCACGAACCACTGGTCGGTCAGGTAGGGCTCGATCACCGTGCCGGAGCGATCGCCGAAAGGCTGCATGATCGGCTTGGCATCGACCACCGGGTTGCCTTCGGCATCGGTCACCGCCAGGCCTTCCTGGGTGATGGCCTCGATCACGCGCTTGCGTGCTTCGTAGCGATCCAGTCCGCGCAAGGCTTCAGGTACCAGATTGATCTGGGTGACGTCACCGGCGTCGCGTTCGCCGCGTGCGATCTGGCTGGCGATGCGGGCGCTTTCCTCGTACGCCAGGCCATCGGTGCGCATGCGTGCGGCATCGTCCATCAAGGCATACAGCGGGATGCCATTGCGTGCGGCCACCGCGTAGTCGTTGAAGTCATGTGCGCCGGTGATCTTCACCGCGCCGGAGCCGAAATCCGGGTCCGGGTATTCATCGGCGATGATCGGCACCAGCCGACGCAGCGCCTTGGGGCCGACCGGGATCTCGCACAGCTTGCCGATGATCGCGGCATAGCGGGCATCGGACGGATGCACGGCCACCGCGCCATCGCCCAGCATGGTTTCCGGGCGCGTGGTGGCAATGGAAATGTAGTCGCGCATTTCGCGCAAGGTGATGTTGCCGTCCTGGTCGCGCTCGACGTACTCGTAGGTTTCGCCGTCGGCCAGCAGGTACTTGAAGTGCCACATGTGGCCGGGAACTTCGTGGTTCTCCACTTCCAGGTCGGAGATGGCGGTCTTCAGCACTGGGTCCCAGTTGACCAGACGTTGGCCACGATAGATCAGGCCTTCCTCGTGCCAGCGCACGAAGGCTTCGATGACCGCCTTCGAGGCCTGTGCGTCCATCGTGAAGGTGCTGCGAGACCAGTCGCCGGAGGCGCCCAGCCGGCGCATCTGCCGCTCGATGGTGTCGCCGGATTGCGCCTTCCATTCCCACACTTTGGCGATGAAGCCGTCGCGACCCAGCGAGTCGCGGGTTTCGCCGTTGCCTTCCTGTGCCAGATTGCGGCTGACCACCATCTCGGTGGCGATGCCGGCGTGGTCGGTACCCATCTGCCACAACGTGTCGTAGCCACGCATGCGGTGGTAACGCACCAGTGCGTCCATCAACGTGTGCTGGAACGCATGGCCCATGTGCAGGGTGCCGGTCACGTTGGGGGGCGGCAACAGGATGGTGTACGGCTCGCCCTTGCCGCTGGGCGCGAAGCAGCCGGCACGCTCCCATTCGGCATACAGGCGGGATTCGAAGGAGGCGGGCTCGTAGCCGGAGGCAAGCTGGGTCATGGGGCAACCGGGATTGGGGATTCGATGTTCGGGATTCGCTGAAGCGGGATTCGTCCGGCGATGATCAGGGCAGGCGGCCGTTGGGGCCCAGTGCCTGCTTGATCTTTTCGTCGGTCTTGTACTGGTTGAGCGCGTACACCGCCCAGATGGCCGCCGGGACCCAGCCAATGCAGGTGATCTGCAGGATCAGGCACAGGATGCCGGCGAAAGGGCGGCCAATGGTGAAGAACACCAGCCACGGCAGCAGCAGGGCGATCAGCAAGCGCATGGGAGATTCATCATAAGAAAAACGTGGAATTTTCTGAGTGATAGGTGTGGCTTGTGAATGGATGTCTAAGAAAGCCAACTGTTATGCGATTAGCTGTCGTAAACCATCGCGGAATTTACAAAAACTAGGCGACACGTTGTTCTCAACATTCATATGGGGTGCGATGGTGCTTGCCCATTCATATTTAACTTGGCCTGGTAATGGCCAGCCTGCGGATTTAATGCTCGCGTTGCCCCCAGGATAAATCGCATCGGCCAAAAGTTCCCACGTGTTGCAGATGCTGTCCTGCTTGTAGCGATTCAACACGTCCTTCTTGGCTTTTGGATATGCAATGCGCAGAGCGGTACGGTCGCCAAGAAGCCATGCTTCCATTTCTTCTATGGCAAGTCGAAATAAGGTGTTTGGCACGGGGGTACATTTCTTTAATACTGTATTCAGTTCTTTCAAAAAATCTTTGCAGTTGCGTTTGTCGCAGTCTAGGACAATAACCACGGCGTCAATACCTGGAGTCCGCCCATAACCACAAAGTAATCGCGGCAATTGATCTAGAAGTGCTCGTTTGGCAGGGTCGGCCTTGGTTGACAGGCCTGCAGGTAGCCGGCCAATGCCTTTGTAGGCATGGATTTTCCATGTGTGCGGCTCGCCGAAAGTGCCGATCACATATGGAAGCAAGGTTTCTATCAGTTTGGCTCCGGACTTGTCTTCGACGAGCACTTCGATGTGCATGTTTACCTCGCGTCCAGATAATCGCCGTACCACAGGCCGCCGAGCGGTAAACCTTCATTCACAAGGTTGCTCACTAATTGGATGTCGGATGCGCGGCGGATGGTTGAGAAGCCATCGCAGCCTTTTTCCAGTATCCACACTTCGTTGGGTGATAGTGCATCCACAAAATATGGTTGGTGAGTGGTCACGAAAATCTGTGGTGCATTTCTCTTGCCGGTAGCGTGACTGCGTAGTTCGTATGCTAATGAGTCCAGTAGGCGGTGGTAGAGACCATTCTCGGGCTCTTCGATACAAATGAATGGCGGTGGCTCAGGATCTTCCATCAGAAGAAGATAGGCGAAAATCTTTAGCGTGCCATCCGACATCTGGGCGGAATAAAACGGGTCGGAAAAAGCTCCGTCATTGAACTGAAGTAGTACGCGTTTGTCTTCCGTAACTGTTGTTTTAATGCTTTGTATACCCGGAATCTTTGTAGCAATACGGTCAAGGATGATTTTGAAGCGATCCTTGTGTTCGCGCTCCATGTATTGCACTACGTTGCCGATATTGTCGCCGTGGACATTGAGGTGCCGTTGCGCGCCAGCCGGCGGCATGGTGCGGGCTGCGTCGGGGTGGAAATATGACAAATACCAGCCTTTCAAAAAGTCCCGAAAGCGTTTGATGCGCGGATGTTCTTTGAGAGTGCCGAGAGTGGCGATACCTAGTTGACGCAGGTCGGTCAGTTCGACATCTGCCTGCGCCTTGTCTTCTTCGTCGCTCGATGATTCGACAGCGTCTTCGCCCGCCCACACTTTCCCTATGCCGTGGTTCAGGCGCAAGAATGGGTAGGGTCGACCATGTTTTTGTCCCTTGCGCCGCTGCTTGAGAACTTCAGATTCCACGAAAGGTCGGCCACTAGAGTCTAGATTGATGGCCAACTCATAAGTAATAGGGCGCTCCCCCTTGCCTTCGCGGTAATAAATTTCAAATCGGATAGACTCATCTGTCCCCATTGAGCGCATGCGCTCAAAGCCCCCCCGCTGTTTAGCATCGCATGCGGCTTCGACGTCAGTGGATAGACAGTCGGCCACGAAACCGAAAGCATCGAATAGAGTGCTCTTGCCGACTCCGTTTTTGCCGATCACGACAGTGAATGGCGTCAACGGATCACCTTTTTGTTCCGTAGAGAGTTTTCCTAGCGTGATATCGCGTAACGCACGGTAGTTACGCACACGGAAACCTTCGATAAGCGCCATTTCAATCGCCTCACATGTCGTATTTGTTCAATTCGAAGCCGCGTTCCTTGTACTGCTTCCAGCGTTCGCGCAAGGGTTCGCGTGCGGCGGGGTCGGCCGGCACCACTTCCAGCACGCGTTCGCAGGGCCCGGCATGGGCGGCATCGCGCAGGTTGATCACCAGCGCACGGGCGGGGGCATCGAAGTCCGGCGTGGCGATCAGTACCGGGGTAAGATCGTCTTCATCGTCGGTACCGGCGATCTGGTGCGGGATGTAGGCGTCGTCATCGAACGCCCACAGCAGTTCGTCCAGTTCCTCGGCCTGTGCAGTGTCACGCACCAGGATCAGCGTCCACTGGTTGGTGTCATAGGCCTTGCGTGCCAGCTCGCACACCAGCCGCAGCGGTTCCTCGAGGAACCGCGGTTTGGCTATCAAGTAGAAGTCGGCGCGGGGCATAAGGGCAGGAGTGAGTGGAGAGGAGTGAGAAGTGAGTGTGGGTGCATGGGCTCGCTACTCACTTCCCTGTGCTCACTTGCCGCTTTGGTCCAGCAGCCATTGTGCCAGCAGCCCTACCGGGCGGCCGGAGGCCTGGCCGTTTTTGCCTTCACCGTTGGAAACGCCTGCAATGTCCAGGTGCGCCCAGCGCTGGCCTTCGGTGAAGCGCGCGTGGATGCAGCCGTCGGTGATCGCGCCGGCCCAGCGGCCGCCGATGTTGTAGACGTCGGCGAAGCTGGATTCCAGCTGGGTCTGGTATTCGTCCCACAGCGGCAGGCGCCAGGCGCGGTCGAACACGTGTTCGCCCGCGGCCAGCAACTCATTCGAGAGGTCGTCGTGCTTGCTCATCAGGCCAGTGGCAAAGCGGCCCAAGGCCACGATGCATGCACCGGTCAGGGTAGCCACGTCGACCAGTGCCTGCGGTTCGAAACGCTGCGCGTAAGTCAGCGCATCGCACAGGATCAGGCGGCCTTCGGCGTCCGTGTTGCCGACTTCGATGGTCTTGCCGGACATGCTGGTGATCACGTCCGACGGGCGGTAGGCGTTGCCATCGATGGCGTTTTCCACGGCGGGCACCACCACCACCAGGTTGGCGGGCAGCTTCATCTTCACGGCGGCCACGAAGGTGCCGATGACGCTGGCAGCGCCGCACATGTCGTACTTCATTTCCTCGATGCCACCCTGGACCTTCAGGTTGACGCCGCCGGTGTCGAAGGTGATGCCCTTGCCACCCAGCACGTAGGGCTTGGCGGCGGCATCGGCGGCTCCGTTCCACTTCAGCACGATCAGGTGCGGACGGTTGGCCGAGCCGCGGGCAACGGCGAGCAGGGAGCCCATGCCCAGGGCTTCCATCTGCTGTTCGTCCAGTACCTCGCATTCGGCGCCATGCTCGGCAGCAAACTGCCGTGAGCGTTCGGCCAGGTAGGCGGGATTGCAGATGTTCGGCGGCAGGTTGCCCAGTTCGCGGGTGAATTCGACACCGGCGGCGATGGCGTCGCCCTGTGCCAGCGCGGTGGCATCCTCGCTGGCAATGGCCAGGTGCTTGAGGCCGGAGTCGTCACTCTTCTTCTTGCCAAGCGTCGCGGTGTAACGGTAGGCGGCGTGGTCCGCGGCGATGGCGGCCTGGCGGACGTTCCAGGCGTGGTCGCGGCCCTTGATCTCCACTTCGGACAGGGTGAACAGCGCACTGGCCACCGGGCCGCTCTTCAGCGTGCGGACGGCATCGGCCACCGCCTTCAGGTATTGCGGCACGCCGAACTTGGCGGTTTCGCCCAGTCCGATGACCAGGACACGATGGGATTTCACCCCGGCCAGGTCGTGCAACAACGTGGTCTTGCCGGTCTTGCCGCTGATGTCGCCGCGCTCGATGAGCGCCGACAATCGGCCTCCGCTGGCGGCATCAAGTGCCTGGGCGGCGGGCGTGAAGGTCTTGTCGGCATAGGCGCCCACTACGACGCAGTCGAAGGCGGCCGTGGCCGGCGCATCCTGATTCAGGGTCAATTGCAGGGACATTGAGCAGATTCCGGGTTCGGTTACGTACAATCGCAGGTCTTCGGTGGCGGACTGGCCGCGCTGACCGGCGGCGGGAACGCGGCCGGAATACCCACGAGCGAACCCGGGATTGTAAATCAAGCCGATGCCGAAGCTGGACCGTTACCTGTTCGGAGAATTCACCCAGAGCTTCCTGGCCACGATGATCGTGCTGCTGGTGGTCAGCCTGGGTGGCGTGCTGGTGGACGTGCTGGGCGAGGTGGCCGACGGCAAGTTGCCGGCCGGGCTGCTGTTTTCCCAGTTGGGGCTGCAGTCCCTGAAATACCTGCCCGTGGTGCTGCCACTGGGCCTGATGCTGGGCTTGCTGTTGTCCATGGTGCGGCTGTACCGGGACTCCGAAATGCATGTGCTGACGGCGACTGGCGTGGGCCCCAAGCGCATGCTGAAGCCGTTGTTGATGCTGGTGCTGCCGGTGGTGGCGGTGATTGGCCTGTGTTCGCTGTGGCTGGGCCCATGGGCCGACCGGGCCTCCCAGCGCATGATCCATGAGGCCAATCGCAGCCTGATCATTGCGGGACTGGAAGCCGGCAGGTTCACCATGATGCCGAATGGCCGGGTGATCTACGTGGGCGGGGTCAGCGACGATGGCGCCGGCCTGCGCCGCATTTTCGTGCAGCGGCAGGATCAGGACCGGCAGGAAGTGGTGACGGCACAGAGCGGCGGCATGTTTTTCCAGGGTGAACAGAAGCGCTATCTGCGCCTGGAGGATGGCTTCTTGATCGAGGGTCCGAAAGAGCAAGGGCTGAACTTTCGCCTGGTGCGTTTTGCCAACAATGACCTGGCCCTGCCCGACACGGCTGACTCCCGCCGTGACGATGATCCTGAGTTGATGACGACCCGTGCACTGATCAGCGACCCGCGGCCCGAAGCCGTGGCCCAACTGCATTCGCGCATCACGCCGCCGCTGATCGCGCTGGCTTTTGCGTTGTTGACCCTGCCGTTGTCGCGCAGTGCGCCACGGCAGACGCGTTACGGACGGATCATGCTGGCGTTCCTGGCTTATCTGGCAGGCACCAACCTGATGTTCGTCGGTGCGCAGGCGCTGGCCGATGGCCGCCTGCCGCCTGCATTGGGCCTGTGGTGGTTGAGCTTGCCATTGTTGGCATTCGCCGTGTGGCTGTACCTGCGTGACGGCACGTTGTCGCGCCCGAGGAGCCGCACATGAGATTGAGTTTGAAGCCGAGACTGCATGACCTGTACGTGGGTCGCGTGGTGCTGGTCACCGTGCTGCTGGTGTGGGCGGTGCTGTTGGGACTGGATGTATTGATGTCGCTGTCCAAGGAAATCGGCGACCTGGGCAAGGGCAACTACACCTTCGGCCATGCCGTGGCCTATATCGCCTACACCGTGCCGCGGCGTGCCTACACCCTGTTTCCCACTTCAGCGGTGATTGGTGCGCTGATGGGACTGGGCCAATTGGCATCGACCTCTGAGCTCACTGCGTTGCGTGCGCTGGGGTTGTCGCGGACCCGGCTGAGTCTTTCCGTCGCGCTTACCTTGTCGATCCTGACCTTGTTGATGGTCGTCAACATGGAAACCCTGGGTGCACATGGCCAACGGCAGGCGGAAGCCTTGCGCGCCTCCGCGCGTTCCGGAGACGTGGCAGTGGCGCGTTACTCGGGGCTGTGGGCGCGCGAAGGCAATGTCTTCCTCAATGCGCAGAGCGGCGAAGAAAGGATCCAGGACGGCAGGATGTGGCTGGAGCTGCGCGATGTGCGGCTCTACGAGCTGGACGAAGAGGGCAATCTGGCATCGATTGCCCATGCGCTGACGGCCGAGCATTTCGACGGCGGCTGGATGCTGAAGAATGTGCGCCGCACCAGATTCCACGAGCGATCAGTGACCGAAGAGCAGGTCGTGGGCGAACGCTGGAATTCAGAGCTGGACCCGGAGGCCCTGGCGTCCAGCATCAGCAAGCCGCGTTACATGGCGGCTACCGATCTCCGGCGCAGCATTGATTACCGCCAGCGCAACGGGCTAGATGCCCGCGAGTACGAAGAGCATTACTGGAGCCGCTGGGTCTACGCGTTCAACGTACTGGCGCTGTGCCTGGCGGCAATCCCGTTCGCCTTCGGCAGCCTGCGCAGTGGCGGCATGGGCAAGCGCCTGTTCCTGGGCATCCTGTTCGCGCTGGGTTTCTGGCTGCTGCAGTTGTTCTTCGGCCGCATGGCCGGTGCATTGAAACTGGATTTCCGCATCGCCTTCGCCTTGCCCCCCCTCGTGATGCTTGGGGTGTCGTTCTGGCTATTCAGGCGAAGAAGCAGCTAGTTATTCCCGTATGGCAGCGCCAGTTTCGGTCCGTTACCCAGAGGCTTTTCTAGGGACGGCTTTGGTCGCGATGCTTTCGTGCGAACAGCGATGATCAGGTAGGCCGTTTCGGCAGCCTTGTCGTGCGGGGATTGCTGACACGGTCATGCCGCGCCGCGATATGCCGTGAGTGGCGAGATGTCGAGCGCGCCGCAGCGCGAGGCGATATCGACGGCTAGGGTTTGGCTTTTGGTATTCGCGACGTACGGGTATTGCTGATGCGGTCGTGCCACGTCAGTCCATCGCGATCAAACCACGCCCACCAAAACCCCAGTCCACCCAGCAATAACGAAAGGTTACCGATGGCATAGCGCAGCCAGAGCGCTTTCCATGTCACGTGCTGGCCTTCGCGGATGACCACGCGCAACCGCCATGGCCGCATGCCCAATGTCTGTCCGCCATATCGCCAGCTGTAGGTGGCATACAGGCCGGTGACCAGCCAGAGCACGATGAACTCCAGGAATCCCAGCCAACCGCCCCGTACCGCATCACCATGTGCGGCGACGAAAACCGCGCCGACCACCATCCATACCGCGAACATTGGCCAGAAATCGTAGAACAGCGCCAGCAATCGCCAGCCGACAAGGGCGCGGGGTTTTCCGGGGTTCGAAGTCACCTCACTCATTGATACAGGATACCGGCTTGCCGGATTCCAGGTCCCGGGTCCAGGCATGTTGAATGCCTGAGTCCTGCCTCGCGCACAGGAAAAGCTAAGCTTTGCGGTATGCCCCGCCTATCCCCGGCTGATCGCCGCCGCCATTTGATGCAACTGCCGCCGGTGCCGGATGCCGACCAGCGCCGCATCGATGCCTTCCTGGATGCGATCTGGGCGGAGAACGGACTCTCGCATGCGACCCTGGCCAGCTACCGGCGCGATCTGGAAGGCTTCACCCGTTGGCGTAACCTGAGTGATGGCAGCCTCTTGCAGGCCGACCGTGAAACCCTGTTCCGCTATTTCGCGTGGCGCATGGAGCAGGGTTATTCGCCCAAGTCCAGCGCGCGCCTGCTTTCCGCCTTGCGCGCGTATTTCGGCTGGAGCCTGCGCCGTGGCGAGCGCAGGGATGATCCCAGTGCCCTGCTGGAACCTCCCAAGCTGCCACGCTCCTTGCCCAAGGCATTGGCCGAAAGCGAAATCGAGGCCTTGCTGGCGTCCCCGGATATCCAAACTCCGTCGGGATTGCGCGATCGCGCCATGATCGAGCTGATGTATGCCACCGGCCTGCGCGTCAGCGAATTGGTGACCTTGCCTGCCAATGGCGTGAACCTGCGGCAGGGTGTCCTGCGGGTGACGGGCAAGGGCAGCAAGGACCGGCTGGTGCCGATGGGGGAGGAGGCCCAGCACTGGTTGCAGCGTTATCTGTCCGAAGCGCGCCCGGTCCTGGCGGGAGGCAAGGTGGTGATGGCGGGTTCCGGAGGGGATACGCCCCTGTTCATCGATGAGGGGCGCCATACGATCACGCGCCAGCACTTCTGGCGCTCGCTGAAGCGTTACGCAGCCTTGGCTGGCATCGATCCCGCGAAGGTCAGCCCGCATGGGCTGCGCCACAGCTTCGCCACCCACCTGCTCAACCGTGGCGCCGACTTGCGTGCCTTGCAACTGCTGCTGGGACACAGCTCCCTTTCCACCACGCAGATTTATACGTTGGTGGCCCGTGAGCGCCTGAAACAGCTCCACGGCAAGCACCACCCGCGTGGCTGACCCGGTCCGGGTTACTCGGGATTGGGGAGGAATATGGGAAAATCTCCTCCTGTCGAATATCGCGGCACCTGCCGCCACCACGGAACTCCATGATGAAACGTATCTTGTCCGCCGCGCTGCTGGGTGCATTGAGTCTTTCTGCTTGCGCCCAGCAGGCCCCGACAACGCAAACGCCGGCGAAGACAACGCCAGCGGCTGGCATGGCGAAGCCCGCGCCGGCGGTCACCGCAGGTTCGCCAGAGGCCGAAGTGCTGGCGGCACTGAAGCAACTGGATCCGGCCATCGAGATCGGCTTCATCGGCGCGGCGCCGTTTGCGGGTTTCCGCGAAGTGCTGGTGGGGGGGCAGGTGGTGTATGTCTCCGACGATGGCCGCTATCTCTTGCAGGCGCAGCCTTTCGACCTGCAAACGCGGCAGACGGCCAGCAGCCAGGCATTGCTGGCTTTCCGCCGCCAGCAATTGGCGGCCATTCCGCAATCCGAGCGCATCGTGTTCGCGCCGCCCAATGCGGCCCATGTGGTCACCGTGTTCACCGACGTGGAGTGCGGCTACTGCCGCAAGCTGCATACCGAGATCGCCGAGTTGAACAAGCTGGGCATTGCTGTCGAGTACCTGGCCTTCCCGCGCCGGGGGCTGGATAGCGAGGATTACAAGGAAATGGTCTCGGTCTGGTGTGCTGCCGATCCACGCAAGGCCATGACCGATGCCAAGGGGGGCAAGCGTGTGCCGGCCAAGAGCTGTGAAAACCCGGTGGCATCGCACTTTGCGGTTGGGCAGTCGATTGGCGTTTCCGGAACCCCGGCGGTATTCGCCGAGGACGGTACCCAGTTGGGTGGCTACCTGCCGCCCGCGACCATGCGGCAAGCCCTGGACCGGCTGAAAGCCGGGGAGCAGGCACCCGCCGGAGCAAAATGAGTCCATACGAAGCCGGCCACGCGCCGGCTTCGCTACAATAGCCGGCCCCGTCCTGACGGCACGCTCCCACGGTTCCGGACATGATCGTCCTCGAAGGCCAATCGGCCTTGTCGCCTTTCCGCCGCGCGCGGCTCGAAAACAAGCTCCAATCATGGGTTCCGGGCATTCGTGTCCAAGGGGCCTGGCACGTGTATTTCGTCGAACCGGAAGCGGGTGCAGTGCCCGATCCGGCGGCGCTATGCCGCATCCTGCAGGCGCAGGAGCAAGCCTCGGCGATCGAGCCGGGCGGTCTTGCCCGTTACGTCGTGCCCAGGCTGGGAACACTTTCGCCCTGGGCGAGCAAGGCGACCGAATTGCTTCGCGGCGCCGGTTTGCCGGTCAAGCGCGTGGAGCGGGGTACCCGCATCGACCTGTCCGGTTGGGATGACGGCAATCCCGCGCTTGCGCGGGTGCTGCATGACCCAATGACGCAGTCCCTGCTGTCGGAAACGGCACAGGCTGCTGCGTTGTTCACCGTCCCGGAGCGGGGCGAGCTTGAGCGCATACCGCTGGCCGGGCTTGAAGCGGCAAACAAGCGCCTGGGCCTGGCCTTGGCCGATGACGAGATTGATTACCTGCGCACGCGTTTCGGCGAGTTGGGGCGGGATCCGTCCGATGTCGAACTGATGATGTTCGCGCAGGCCAATTCCGAACACTGCCGGCACAAGATATTCAATGCCTCGTGGACCATCGACGGCAAGGAGCAGGACAAGTCCCTGTTCCGCATGATCAAGCACACCCACGCGCAGACGCCACAAAACACCTTGTCGGCCTACAGCGACAATGCGGCAGTGGTGGCGGGTAACCCGGCCGCGCGGTTCCGGCCCGGTCCGGACCTTCGCTATCGCGCCGAGGAAACGCTGGATTCGGCGTTCTGCATCAAGGTGGAAACGCACAACCATCCCACGGCCATCTCGCCTTTCCCGGGAGCCAGTACCGGCGCCGGTGGCGAAATCCGCGATGAAGGTGCCACCGGCCGCGGCGGCAAGCCCAAGGCCGGCCTGGGCGGTTTCAGTGTTTCCCACTTGCGCATCCCCACCTTGCCGCAGCCGTGGGAAGACGCTGGCGCGGAAGGCTCGCGCCCGCTCAATCCGCGTATGGCGCCCGCGCTGGAGATCATGCTGGATGGCCCGCTGGGTGCGGCCGCGTTCAACAATGAATTCGGGCGTCCCAATCTGACGGGCTATTTCCGCAGTTTCGAGCTGGACCAGGGTGTGACGGCGGAAGGCAGCCGGCTG
>JBQGFJ010000282.1:0-7716 GCA_052040085.1 Pseudoxanthomonas sp. | reverse complement strand
AGGCTTTGTATCCAAAGATAGATACAGCCTTTGCCTTGTTTCAGAAATGGGGGATAGCAGGTATGATGGTGGATTTCATGGATCGCGATGACCAGCAGATGGTCGATTGGTACCACCGATTGATGCGCAAGACCGCCGAGCATCGGCTCATGGTCAACCTGCATGGCGCCTATCGGCCCACCGGCCTCAATCGCACTTGGCCCCACTATCTGACCCAGGAGGGTGTGTTCGGTGCCGAGAACAACAAGTGGAGCCAGCGCGTCACCGCCACCCACAACCTCACGCTGCCATTTACACGCATGCTGCTCGGGCCGATGGATTACACCCCGGGCGGTTTCCGCAACGTGACCGCCGAAGCCTTCGAGCCGCACTTCATCGGCCCACGGGTCATGGGTACGCGCGCGCACCAGTTGGCGATGTTCGTGGCCTACGAAAGCCCTTTCCAGGTGGTGGCCGACAGTCCCGATGTGTATGTGGATGCCCCGGGCGCGGACTTCATTTCGCTGGTGCCTGCGAGCTGGGACGAAACCCGCGTGCTGTCGGGTGACATTGGCGAATACATCGTCATCGCACGACGCAGCGGCGAGGACTGGTACATCGGCGCCATGACCAACGAAACATCGCGCACGCTGGAGGTTCCTCTCGACTTTCTTCCTGCCGGTGCGTACCGCGCCACGCTGTGGCTGGATGGCAAATTGCCCGCCGATGTGCAAAAGCAGGAGCGTGACATCAATCCGGCAAAGGACGATCCGATCCGGCTGAAGCTGTCATCGGGAGGCGGTGCGACGATCCGGTTGTCGCCGCTCGCAAGCAATGGGACGTCTTGATCAGGTGTCCCGGCGTGCTGCCCACTGCGCCAGCAACACTGCTGTCGCGGTGGCCACGTTGAGGCTTTCCACGGCGCCGGTGCCGGGAATCGACAGACGCAGTGGACACAGATCCACAAGTGCATCGCCCATGCCTTCGCTTTCGGCGCCCAGCACATAGACCAGCCGCCCGGGAAGCCGGGAGGCAAACAGGTCGGCGCCATCGCGCACCACGGTCGCAGCCAGTGTGAACCCCGCCGCGGCCAGTTGGTCGATCGCATGATCGTTGCCATCCAGCCTCACCAACGGCACCGCCTCTGCGCCGCCTTCCGCCACGCGCGCTGCCGCACCCGAGATTGCCAGCGTCGAGTCGCGTGGCAGCAGCAGCGCGGAGACACCGAAGTGCGCGGCACTGCGTAGGATCGCGCCGAGATTGTGGGGATTGCCCACGCCATCCAGCCACAGCGCACAGCAAGGGCCTTCGGGAAGGTCGCGCAGCCATTCCTGCAGATCGCGTGGCGGTTCACGCAACACATCCGCCACCACGCCTTCGTGATGCGTGCTGGATGCCAGGCGACGCAACTCGTCCTCGTCGTCCACCACCCGATAGCCGATGCGATTGGCCGCGCACCACTTCAACAGCGGCTGCAACTGCGGGATGCGCGCTTGCGCCAGGTAAAGCTTGCGGATCGCGGCAGGCCGCTTGGCGAACACGGCCTTCACCGCATTCAAGCCATACAGCCGCAATTCCTTTGCCTCGCCTTCAACCGGTGGCGATACACGGGCATCGCGCGCCGCGCCAGGACCGCCGGTACGACGGACCCAGGGTCCGACACGGCCGGGCGCGGGCGGTGGCGTGCGACGCTCGCTCATGTCACGCCTTCTTGCGCCAGAATTCGGCGTTCTTGATACCCAGTGCGTCCGGATCGAAGGTCGGGTCCAGGCCCAGCTTCTTCTGCCGTTCGTAGTCGCGTAACGCAATCAGCGCCGGCTTCTGCAACAGGAAGATGGCGATGATGTTCAGCCACGCCATCAGGCCCACGCCGATATCACCCAGCATCCATGCCATTTCGGCCGTACGCACCGCACCGAACACCACCATGCCGATGATGCCCAGGCGCAGCGCCAGCGTCGCCAGCGGACGCACCTTGTGACCGTTGACGTAGGTCAGGTTGGTCTCGGCCATGTAGTAATAGGCCATGATGGTGGTGAAGGCGAAGAAGAACAGCGCAATGGCCACGAAGCCGTTGCCCCAGCCCGGCAATACCGTGTCGATGCCCGCCTGCACGAAACCTGCGCCCGCAGCCACGCCAGGCAAGGCTTCCTGCAACATCTCGCCATTGAACTGGACGTTGTACATGCCGGTCGCCAGCACGATGAATGCGGTCGAGGTGCAGATCAGCATGGTGTCGAAGTAGATGGCCCAGGCCTGCACGTAACCCTGCTTGGCCGGATGCGAGACTTCCGCTGCCGCCGCTGCGTGCGGGCCAGTGCCCTGGCCAGCTTCGTTGGCGTAGATACCGCGTTTGACGCCCCAGATGATCGCCTGGCCCAGCATGGCGCCAAAACCGGCATGCAGGCCGAAGGCACTTTCGAAGATGATCTTGAACATGGTCGGCAGGAAGTCGATGTTCAGGATCATGATGATCACGGCAGTCAGGATGTAGCCGATCGCCATGAACGGCACCACGATCTCCGCGACCAGCGCAATGCGCTTCAGGCCACCGAAAATGATGGCAGCCAGCAGCAGGCCGACCACCACGCCGATGGCCAGCTTGAATGCAAACGTCGCATCCATGCCCAGCCACTGCCCCGAAAGGTCGGGACAGATCGTGGTGGAGTTGCAGAAGTTGGTGGCGCCATCGGCAATGGCATTGGCCTGCACGCCCGGCATCAGGAAGCCCGCTGCGGCAATGGTCGCCAGCGCGAACGCCCATGCGTACCACTTCAGGCCCAGCCCTTTCTCGATGTAGTACGCCGGGCCGCCACGGTACCTGCCCTCGTTGTCCTTTTCCTTGTAGATCTGGCCGAGCGTACATTCAATGTACGACGTCGAGGCACCCAGGAAGCCCATCACCCACATCCAGAACACCGCACCCGGGCCGCCGAAGGCGATGGCGGTGGCGACGCCTGCGATGTTGCCGATACCGATGCGGCCGGACATCGACAGCGCCAGCGCCTGGAACGACGACACGCCGGCGTCGGACTTCTCTCCACTGAAGGTCAGCCGGGTCATCTCGACGAAACCGCGCACCTGCATGAAGCGCGTGCGCAGCGAGAACCACAGACCAGCACCCAAGCAGAGCGCGATCAGCGCGTTACTCCAGATGATGCTGTTCAACCAGACGAAAAAGGCTTCCACGGGGCAAGGTCTCCGGTCGGCTAAAAGGGCGGGAACGGCAAGCCGCTTCCCGCAAGGCGAAGCGCACAAGATAACCGCAAACCGGCCTGACGCGGAATCCGCCGCACATCCCGCCTGGAAACCGGCTCAGGCCCTGGAGTCGCGCAGCCGCGCGAACATTCGCAGATCGTGGAGCCGGCCGCGCTTGCGGACTGCATTGCGCAGCACGCCCTCCTCCACGAAGCCGTTCTTCTCGAGTACGCGCGCCGAGCCGGCATTGAAGTCCAGGACCGTCGCCTGCAACCGCTGCAGATCCAGCGCCTGCATCACCCACGGCACGAACACGGACACTACCCGGGTCATCGTCCCCTGCCCCCAATGCGTGCGACCGAGCCAATAACCGAACTCCGCACCCACGGCCCGCTCACCGGAAAACGGCAGTGCGCCTATGCCGCCGCAGGCCTCGCCATGGAGCTCGATCGCGAACACCGGATGCGAGAAGTCCACCACCCTGCCCGACAGGAAAGCCTCGCCATCCTCACGCGTATACGGGTACGGGAACCGGTCGCTGACGCCTCGCGACACCTGCTCATCATCCGCATGCAGGAACAAGGCGTGCAGATCACTCGCCTGCCATGGCCGCAAGCGCAAGCCCGCATCAACATCAACGAAGGTCGTGCCCTTGTCCATTGCTCACCCTACCGTCCCGCCATCTGCAACATCACCCCACCGTCCATCGGGACGGCAGGCAAACATCACGCATGGCCGCCGACTTCCGGCGTTTCGGCCTCCATCCTCTCCAGCTCATGGGCCACCGCCTCCGGCGAACGCGTGAACGGCGCCAGCAGGGTGTAGAACGCCGGCACCACGAACAGCGACAGCAGGGTGGAGAACGCCACACCGGCAATCACCACCACGCCAATGGTGGCACGGCTGGCAGAACCCGGACCGGCTGCCACCACCAGGGGAATGGCACCCATCACGGTGGCGGCGGACGTCATCAGGATCGGACGCAGGCGGATGGCCGAAGCTTCCACGATGGCACGCGCGGTTTCCCGCCCCTCGTCACGCAACTGGTTGGCGAATTCGACGATCAGGATGCCGTTCTTCGCCGCCAGTCCCACCAGCATCACGATGCCGATCTGGCTGAACAGGTTGAGCGTGCCTCCGGTTACCCACAAGCCAATCAACGCGCCCAGGACCGCCAATGGCACGGTCAACATGATTACCAGTGGGTGCACGAAACTCTCGAACTGCGCCGCCAGCACCAGGTACACGATCATCAGCGCCATGGCGAACGTGAGCAGCACCGCGCCCCCGGCTTCCTGGTATTCCCGCGACTCACCCTTCCAGTCCACCTGCGCGTAATCCGGCAATTCCTCGTCGGCGGTGCGGTAGGTCCACTCGAGTGCTTCACCCATGGTGTAGCCAGGCGCCAGGCCCGCACTGATGGTGATCGCACGCAGACGATTGAAACGATTGAAACTGCCCGGTTCGGCAATTTCGCTCAACGCCACCAGGTTGGACAGCGGGATCAAGGCGCCCTCGCGGCCACGCACGTAGGTGTTGGCAAGGTCGGCCGGCGACATGCGGCTTTCGCGCCCGGCCTGCAACATCACGTCGTATTCCTCGCCGTTGTCGATGTAGGTAGTCACCTGGCGGGAGCCCATCATCGTTTCCAGCGTGCGCCCGATCTCCTGCACCGACACGCCCAGGTCGGCGGCGCGTGCACGGTCGATCTCCACGCGCATCTGCGGGCGGGTTTCCTTGTAATCCGAATCCGGATCCTGGAGGCCCGGGTTCTCCGCCATCCGCGCCAGCATGCGGTCACGCCACTCTGCAAGCTCTTCGTAGTCCGGACCGCCCAATACCAACTGGTAGCGCTGGCCACGCCCGCCCAGCAAGCCACCGGGGACATTGGCGCGCGCTTGCACGCCCGGCAGCTTGGCAAACTCGGTGCGAAGCTGGCCGACCACTTCGGACGTGCCGATGCCGCGCTTGCGCCAATCCTCCAGGAAGACGATGACGTGGCCTGTATGCATGTCCTCACCCCCGCCCCAACCACGGGGCACGCGGGAATTGGCACGCTCGATGGGGCCATCGCCGTCCACGAACCCGGCGAAGATCTTCTCCACCTGCTGCATCTGGCCAACCGTGTAATCGAAGCCCGCTCCCTCCGGCGCATCGATGGCAACGAAGAAACGCCCCCGGTCCTCGGCCGGCGAAAGTTCACTGGGGACGCCCCAGAACAACAGCGCCGCCGCCGCCAGGCATGCCACCATCGTGACCGAGACCAGCCATGCCAGCCGCTTGGTGGGCAAGACCACCAACTTCTGGATGAGACCACCGTAGCCCGCGCTCACGCGCGCCAGGCCACGGTTGATCCAGGCATTGAAACCGTCTTTCTTGACGTGCGGCCGCAGCAACTTGGAGCACATCATGGGCGTCAGCGTGAGCGCGACGAAGGCCGACAACGTCACCGCCGTGGCCAGTGCCACCGACAGTTCGCGGAACAGCCGCCCCGAATTGCCCTCCATGAAGCCGACCGGCAGGAACACCGCCACCAGCACCGCGGTGGTCGCGATCACCGCGAATGCCACCTGCGCGGTGCCACGTTTGGCCGCCACCAACGGTGGCTCACCCAGGTCGATGCGGCGCTGCACGTTCTCCAGCACGATGATGGCGTCATCCACCACCAGGCCAATGCACAGCACCAGGGCCAGCAGGGTCAGCAGGTTGATCGAGAAACCGATGGCATACAGGCCGATGAAAGCCGCGGTCAGGCAGACCGGCACGGTGATGGCCGGGATCAGTGCGGCGCGCAGGCTGCCCAGGAACAGCCAGATCACCAGGAATACCAGCACCATGGCTTCGAACAGCGTCCAGTACACGCGCTCGATGGATGCCTCGATGAATTGGGTATTGTCGGCAGCAACGAAAATCTCGGTGCCTTCCGGCAGCGTTTCCTGGATGCGCTCGGCCTCGGCACGCGCGGCACGCGCCACGTCCAGCGCATTGGCGGTGGAGGTACGCACGATCCCCAGTCCCACGTTGGGTACCGAATTGCTGCGCATGTACGAACGCCGCTCGCGTGGACCGACTTCCACCTTGGCCACGTCGCCCAGGCGCACTACGTAGCCATCATCGCCCTTGAGCAACGGGATGTCCGCGAATTGTTCCGGCGTGCGATAGCCGCGCTCCACCCGCAAGGTGAAGTCGCGGTCTTCCGATTCAATGCGCCCGGCGGGAAGCTCCACGTTCTCCCGGCGCAAAGCGGTTTCCACCTCCGAGGCGGTGATGCCACGTGCCGCCATGGCCTCGCGGTCGAGCCATATCCGCATCGAATAACGCTGGCTGCCACCCAATTGCACCCGTGCCACGCCATCCAGCGAAGACAAGCGGTCGATGATGTAGCGCTCGGCATAGTCGCTGAGCTCCAGCGTGTCCATGTTGGCCGAACGCATGTTCAGCCACAGGATCGCCTCGGCATCGGCCTCTACCTTGGCGACCTCAGGCGGATCGGCCTCGATCGGCATGCGGTCCATGACCCGGCTGATGGCATCGCGCACGTCATTGGCGGCGGCTTCGATGTCACGGCTGAGGTTGAACTCGATGGTCACGTCGGAGCGGCCGTTGCGGCTCTGCGACTGGATGGTGCGGATACCCTCGATGCCGGCCAGCGCGTCTTCCAGGATCTGGGTGATGCGGGTCTCCACCACCGCGGCGGAGGCGCCGGGATAGGTGACTTCCACCGACACGATGGGCGGATCGATGTTGGGCAGCTCGCGGACGGTGAGGCGCAGGAACGACATCACGCCCAGCACGATCAGCAGCAGGCTCATCACCACTGCCAGCACCGGGCGCTTGATCGAGATGTCGGAGAGCTTCATTCCGCAGGCGTCCCTTGCGCCCCGGAGGCCTCTGCTATCCGTGTGCCCGGCCGCAACTTGCCGGTGCCATCCACCACGATACGGTCACCGGACTGGATGCCTTCCAATATCTCCACCCGGTTGCCCATGCGGGCGCCCGTGCGGACCCGGGCCTGCTCCACGGTTTCGTCGTCCTTCACGCGGTAGACGAAGGATTCACGCCCCACCTGCACGACCGCGATCTCCGGCACGGCCAGGACTTCGCGCGGCCCTCCCGCCACCCGCAGGTTCATCAACATGCCGGGCCGCAGCGCATGGTCGGCGTTGTCGAAATCGGCCCGCACGGTGGCGGCCCGCGTGACCGGATCAACCCGCGTATCGATGGTGGTGATGCTGCCGGTGAATTCGCGTCCGGGCCAGGCGGCGACCTGTCCGGTCATGCCATCCCCCTCGGCCAGCACGGCCAGCGCACTCTCGGGCACCTGGAAATCAACGAAGACGCGATCGATGTCATCCAGCGTGGCAATCACCGTATTGGCGGTCACCAGCGAGCCGGGACTGACCTGGCGGATGCCCAGCACCCCGGCGAACGGCGCGCGCACGTTGCGGTCACCTATGTCCGCACGCATCTGGCGCACCCGCGCTTCGGCTGCATCACGGAGGGCTTTCTGGGTGTCCAGGGTGGAACGCGCGATGAGCT
>JBQGFJ010000281.1:0-4706 GCA_052040085.1 Pseudoxanthomonas sp. | reverse complement strand
TCGCGCTCTGCACGCTCCGCCAGGGCCAGCGCGTGCTGCATCCAGAACAAGTCACCCTCCGCGCTGCCGGGCAGTACGGGGGTCGTGGCATCGTCGGGAAGCGGCATCGGCATGCGGAAAATTAAGAGATGCGGACTGCTTCCAAGATTACCGCAACAGCACGGGACTCAGAACCTGTTCACGATCTGTCGCGAGCGCAGGCGGATGGTGTGTGGTGGAGCTCAGAAAGCGCAATGTACGGGTGGTACATGAGCATTTTGAGCACCGCACGCACGTCATCCGGCAAGCGCAGCAAGATCGGGAACAGGTTCTCAGAAGGAACCGAACATCGTGCCAAGGATGATCACCACCACCAGCGCGATCAGGCCACTGACGATGGCCGCCATGACCATGTCGAAATAGCTTTCCTTGTGCGTGCAGCCACACAAGGCCAGCAAGGTCACCACGGCACCGTTGTGCGGCAGCATATCCAGCGTGCCGGCACCGATCACCGCCACCCGGTGCAGCAATGCCGGAGCAATTCCCAGCAGTTCGGCCATTTCCATGTAGGTCTCAGCCAAAGCTTCCAGCGCAATGGTCAGGCCTCCGGAAGCGGAACCGGTGAGTGCCGCCAGCACGTTGGTGGCAATCGCCAGCGATACCAGCGGGCCGCCCGGTACCGACAACACCCAGTCACTGATGATCTCGAAGGCCGGCAACGCCGCGATCACGCTACCGAAACCCACCAGACTGGAAACGCTCAACACCGGCAATGCCGAAGCGCTGGCACCGGCACCGATGCTGTCACGCAACTGCGGAAGGCGCTTCAGGTTCAATGCCACCAGGGTGCAGATGCCGGCCATCAGCGCGACCATCACCGACCATACGCCGGCCACGGCCTGCAACGAGGTGGAACCCCAGCGCAGTTCCTCCAGGTACGAGGCATCGATGCGCGGCAGGATCACCAGTGCCATCAGCAAATTGACCACGATCACCACGCCCAGCGGCAACATCGCCACCAGCGCCGAAGGCTGTTCATGACTGTGATGGCCGCGGACGGTCTCGCCCGGATCGAAATTGTCTGCCGTGCAGGCACGGTCACGCACGCGCGCGTCTTCGGCCACTTCCTCGCTGGCATGGGCCAGGTCCAGACCGTAGCCCTCGCCCGCCAGCTTGGCCTTGTTGCGCGCCAGGCCCAGCCACCACATGCCGAAGCCGAACATGATCAGCGAAGCAATTAGCCCCAGACCTGGTGCTGCGAAGGGCGTGGTGCCGAAGAATGGCATCGGGATGGCGTTCTGGATCGCCGGTGTGCCCGGCATGGCACTCATGGTGAAGGTGGAGGTACCCAAGGCAATCGCCGCCGGCATCAGGCGTCGCGGGATATCCGCCTGCTTGAACAGGGACTGCGCCATCGGCACCAGCACGAAGAACGCCACGAACAGGCTGACGCCGCCGTAGGTCACCAGCGCACCTGCCAGCACCACGGCCAGCAAGGCCCGTTCCACGCCCAGCTTCTTCGACATGGCGGCGGCGATGGACTGCACGGAACCACTGTCGTCCATCAGCTTCCCGAACAGCGCCCCCAGCAGGAACAGCGGGAAGAACTGGGCAAGGAAGCCCACGGTGCCGCTCATGAACGTTTGCGTCCACGTAGCCAGCAGAGGCTCGCCCGAGAACAGGGCCGCCACCAGTGCCGCCAGCGGACACAGGATCAAGACACTCCAGCCGCGATAGGCGAACCAGATCAGCAGGCCCAGGCCCAGGAAAATACCGATGAAGCCCATCTCAGTCTGCTCCGCAGGAAGTCGCCGCCGCATCGGAATGCAGCACAAAGGAAGAAGGGAGGCCGATGGGAAGCCCTTCCGGCGCCCGGCAAGGCGCCGGAACCGGTCGAATGACGGTACTGGAAGGAGACATCGATGCCCTCGAAAGTAATCGGGCCCAAACGGAGCCTGCCAACCGCATGACGGCCAGCCCCCGTATCAGCACCCTCCTCCCTGCGCGGAAGATTACCCGGATGTGGCTACGGATGAAACCTTGGCGCGCGCCGGCTGGACCGGCTCACTCCCACTCGATGGTCGCCGGCGGCTTGCCGCTGATGTCATAGACCACGCGGGAGACGCCGCGCAGTTCGTTGATGATGCGGTTGGACACGGTGCCGAGGAAGTCGTACGGCAGGTGTGCCCAGTGGGCAGTCATGAAATCGATGGTTTCCACCGCGCGCAGTGCGATCACCCACTCGTAGGCACGCGCGTCGCCCACCACGCCCACCGACTTCACCGGCAGGAACACCGCGAAGGCCTGGCTGGTCTTGTCGTAAAGGTCGGCCTTGCGCAGTTCGTCGATGAAGATGGCATCGGCGCGCGCCAGCAACTCGGCGTACTCGGGCTTCACTTCGCCCAGGATACGTACACCCAGCCCCGGGCCCGGGAACGGATGGCGATAGACCATGCTGCGCGGCAGGCCCAGTTCCACGCCCAGGCGGCGCACCTCGTCCTTGAACAGCTCGCGCAGCGGTTCCACCAGGCCAAGTTTCATGTGCTCGGGCAGGCCGCCGACGTTGTGGTGGCTCTTGATGACGTGGGCCTTGCCGGTCTTGCTACCAGCCGACTCGATCACGTCCGGGTAGATGGTGCCCTGTGCCAGCCACTTGGCATTCTGCAGCTTGTTCGATTCTTCTTCAAAGATATCGACAAACAGGTTGCCGATGATCTTGCGCTTGGCTTCCGGATCGGCCACGCCTTCCAGCGCCTTGAAATAGCGCTCGGCGGCATTGACGCGGATCACTTTGACGCCCATGTGCTCGGCGAACATCGCCATCACCTGGTCGCCTTCCTGCCAGCGCAGCAGGCCGGTATCCACGAACACGCAGGTGAGCTGTTCGCCGATGGCCTTGTGCAACAGCGCGGCGACGACCGAGGAATCCACGCCGCCGGACAGGCCCAGGATCACCTCGTCCGAACCCACCTGCTGTTTCACCCGGGCGATCTGGTCATCGATGATGTTGGCCGCGGTCCACAACGTGGCACAGCCACACACGTCCACCACGAAGCGGCGCAGCAGCGCCTGCCCTTGCAGTGTGTGGGTCACTTCCGGATGGAACTGCACGCCGTACCAGCGCTTGTCCTCGTTGGCCATTGCCGCCACCGGGATGCGGTCAGTGGTGGCGGTGATGGTGAAGCCCGGCGGCACCTTCGACACATGGTCGCCATGGCTCATCCATACATTCAGCTTGGGTGCGCCGCCATGGTCGGACAATCCGGAGAACAGTGCATCGGCATGCACCACGTCCACTTCAGCATGGCCGAATTCGCGCTGGTCGGCCGCTTCGGTGGCACCGCCCAGTTGCGCGGCCAGTGTCTGCATGCCGTAACAGATGCCCAGGATCGGCAATCCACTGTCGAACACTTGCGGCGGCGCAGCCGGAGCGCCCGGCAGCGTGGTCGATTCCGGGCCACCCGACAGGATGATGCCCTTGGCACCGAAGGCTTCGATCTCCGCCGGATCATGATCCCAGGCCCAGATTTCGCAATACACACCGATCTCGCGGATACGGCGCGCGATCAGCTGCGTGTACTGCGCGCCGAAATCGAGGATGAGGATCTTGTCGGTGTGGATGTTGGTCATGAGGCAAGGTGCGAGGAGTGAGTGGAGAGGAGTGAGGAGTGAGTAAAAGCCGGGGCCGGATAGAAGAAGAGGAGTGTCGAAGCTTTGCTCGCTTCTCACTCCTCTTGGCTCACTCCTCGCCTCACCCCATCCTGTAGTTCGGCGGTTCCTTGGTGATCTGCACGTCGTGCACGTGGCTTTCGCGCTGGCCTGCGCCGGTGATGGTGACGAACTGCGGTTTCTTGCGCATGTCTTCGATGGTGGCGCAGCCCACGTAGCCCATGGTGGCGCGCAGGCCGCCGATCAATTGGTGGATGATGCCGCCCACCGGGCCACGATACGGGACCCGGCCTTCGATGCCTTCCGGCACCAGCTTGTCGGCGTCGCTGGAATCCTGGAAGTAGCGGTCCTTGCTGCCCTTCTCCATGGCACCCAGCGAACCCATGCCGCGGTAGCTCTTGTAGCTGCGGCCCTGGAACAGTTCCACTTCGCCCGGGGCTTCTTCGGTGCCAGCGAACAGGCCACCGACCATCACCGTCGAGGCACCGGCAGCAATGGCCTTGCCGATGTCACCCGAATAACGGATGCCGCCATCGGCGATCAACGGAATGCGATCCTGCAACGCTTCGGCCACCATGTTCACGGCGGTGATCTGCGGTACGCCGACACCCGCCACCATGCGAGTGGTGCAGATGGAACCCGGGCCCACGCCAACCTTCACTGCATCGGCACCAGAATCCAACAGGGCCAGGCCCGCATCACCGGTAACGATGTTGCCGCCGATCACCTGCAAGGCCGGGAAGCGCTTCTTGACCCAGGCCACCCGGTCCAGCACGCCCTGCGAATGACCGTGCGCGGTATCGACGATGATGACGTCCACGCCTGCAGCCACCAGCGCCTCGACGCGCTGGTCCGTATCGCCGCCCACACCCACCGCGGCGCCGACAACCAGGCGGCTGGCGCTGTCCTTGGCGGCGTTGGGGTTGTCGGTCTTCTTCTGGATGTCCTTGACGGTGATCAGCCCGCGCAGGTCGAACGCGTCGTTGACCACCAGCACCTTCTCGATGCGGTGCTTGTGCAGCAGGCCCAGCACTTCGTCGTCGCTGGCGCCTTCCTTC
>JBQGFJ010000280.1:0-2085 GCA_052040085.1 Pseudoxanthomonas sp. | reverse complement strand
CGGTGCCCTGTGCTTCTCGGTCGATGAGGCACGGCCCCCAAACTCGCTGCGCTCAGACAAGGGGGCCTCTACGGCCTCATCGCCCTGCGATGCTCGGCTGGCTTTAGGGCGAGGTAGATCAAGAGCCAGAGCCAAAGCTTGCGTGTCCCGGGTACGCGAAGCGCACCCGGGGGTGATGATGCTTCGTCCAACTCACGGATGTGATCTGTAGCCTTGTCCTGGCTACATCAGGCCACAGTCTTTTCCTTGAACCGGCACAGGTCGCGGATCACGCATTGGGGACAGTCGGGTTTGCGGGCCTTGCAGACGTAGCGGCCGTGCAAAATGAGCCAATGGTGCGCATCCAGTTTGTATTTGTCCGGAACCACCTTGAGTAGCCGGTCCTCCACTGCACGGACGTCCTTGCCGGGGGCAAGTCCGGTGCGGTTGGATACCCGGAAGATGTGCGTATCCACGGCGATGGTGGGCTCACCGAAGGCGGTGTTCAGTACCACGTTGGCGGTCTTGCGGCCGACGCCGGGCAGGGCTTCCAGGGCGGCACGGTCGCGAGGAACCTCGCCGCCATGTTCCTCCACCAATATCCGGCAGGTCGCAATCACGTTCTTCGCCTTGGCATTGAACAGGCCGATGGTGGCGATGTAACGCTTCAACCCTTCTTCGCCCAGGGCCAGGATGGCCGCTGGCGTATTCGCTACTGGATACAAACGGCGCGAGGCCTTGTTCACGCCAACGTCGGTGGCCTGTGCGGACAGGATGACCGCGACCAGCAGTTCGAATGGCGTGGTGTATTCGAGTTCGGTGGTCGGCTTGGGATTCAGCTCGGACAGGCGCGCGAACAGCTCGTTGATTTCCGTGGCGTTGAGCGTTTTGCCGCGGCGGGGTGATGCGTTCATTTCGTGTTGCGCCCTGCGGCTTTTGCCTTGGCGCGCGCCAGGATGTCGGCGGCGGCAGGCGGCAGGGAAGGTTTTCCCGATTGGATCGCCGCAGGTGCACGGCGCGCCTCGCGTTCGGCAGTCTGGCGAGCCAGCCGTTGCTGGCGCACACGATAGCGATCACGTGCAGCCCAGGCGTTCAATAATTTCTGCCGGACAACGGCCAATTCCGTGCTCAACGCCGGGTGTGAGGGATCGAGCCGGTCATGGGCAGGGTCAGGCGCGTAATCGATCAGGCCGGCCTCGATGGCGGCATCCAGATCGTCACTTTCCAGCAGGCGCATGAGCTCCAGGGGGTGCGGTGGTTTCCTCATGTCGTCCTGCGTGCTGGCTTCGGGCTTGCGCAACATGGACGGATCAGCGGCCGCGGAATACCGGCTTGCGGCGTTCGAGGAAGGCGGACGTGCCTTCGCGCATGTCCTCGGTGGAAAACATCAGGCCGAATTGCGCGGTCTCGTATTGCAGGCCTTCCTCGATGCCGCATTCCCCGCCCACGTTCACGGCATCCAGGGTGCCACGCAGGGCCAGTGGCGCGGCGTTGGCCAATTGGGTGGCGAGTTTCAGGGTTTCGGCTTCCAGCTCGGCGGCCGGCACCACCCGGTTGAGGATGCCCAGCTGGGCCGCGCGGGTGGCATCGATGGGGTTTCCCAGCAGGCAGAGCTCCAGGGTGGCGGCACGGCCTGCCAGGCGCAGCAGACGCTGGGAGCCACCGAAGCCCGGGATCAGCCCCAGGTTGATTTCGGGTTGTCCGACCTTGGCGCTGTCCGCGGCGATGCGCAGGTGACAGGCCATGGCCAGCTCCAGCCCACCGCCCAGTGCGTAGCCATTGACCATGGCAATCACCGGCTTCGACAGGGTCTCGATCCGGCGCATGAGGCGCTGGCCATGCAGCGAGAAGTCCCGCCCCTGGGTGGCGGAAAGTCCTGACATTTCAGCAATATCCGCACCGGCGACGAAGGCCTTCGGGCCTGCGCCCGTCAACACGACCACGCGCACGTCCGGGTTGCCCGCGGCAGCTTCGAAGGCCGCGGAGAGGGCTTCCAGGGTGGCGGCATTCAGTGCGTTGAGCTTCTCCGGGCGGTTGACGGTGATGCGCAGGACGGCGTCTTGGAGGACGGTGGTGACGGGTACTTCGGACATCGTGCGGCTCTCG
>JBQGFJ010000279.1:0-20819 GCA_052040085.1 Pseudoxanthomonas sp. | reverse complement strand
GCCAGCGTCATGCCTTCCAGGGGTTGTAGCTGCCGAACCACCAGAGATGGCCTTCCAGGTCCCGGCAGGAATAGCCCCGGCCGCCGTGGTCCTGGTCCACGATGTCGTCCACGATGTCCGCACCGGCGGCCACGGCCCGTGCGTAATGCGCATCGGCATCGTCCACGATCACGCAGGCGCACTGGGTTTCGCGTCCGCCGATTTCATCCGGTTGGACGATGTGTCCACTCCACTCGCCCGGGCGTTTGGCGGAGCTGAGCATGATCATGCCGCTGCCGAAAGTCAGTTGGGCGTGGTGCACCGTATCGGCGTCGGCATACACGGCACGGCGCTCGAAACCGAAGGCATTGCACAGCCAGTCGATGGCGACATGCGCGTCGCGGTATTGCAGGCAGGGGATGATGGTGGAGGTCACGGTGGCGGTTCTCCGGGGATGTGGCGAAGGACGGGTGCAAGCGTGCGAAGAGACAGTAGCGCGCTGCTTGTGAAACCGGCATTACCATGTGGACGATGCCCCCTCGGAGTACCCCCATGTCCTGGACCACCCCCGATCTATGCGACGACCATCCCGATGTGCATGTGGTGGATCCCGTGTTTCGCTCGTATGGAGGGCGCCCGGCATTCCATGGCCGGATCGTGACCATTCGTTGCTTCGAGGACAATTCGCGGGTACGCGAGCTGGCCAATGCGCCGGGCGAGGGCCGCGTGATCGTGGTGGATGGTGGTGGATCGGTCAGGCGTGCATTGCTGGGCGACCAGATTGCGGCCGCGGCTGCCCGCAATGGCTGGTCGGGACTGTTGATCCACGGTGCGGTGCGTGACGTGGACGCCTTGGCGGAGACCGATCTGGGCGTACAGGCATTGGCTTCGCATCCGATGAAGACCGACAAGCGTGGATTGGGTGACGTGGATGTCGCCGTCACCTTTGCCGGTGTCACCTTCGTGCCGGGTGAGTGGCTTTACGCGGACCGCAATGGCGTGATCGTGTCACCACGCTCCTTGCTGGATTGAATCAACAGCCCGCATGCCTGCAGGAGCGGCCGTTGCTTGTGGCGTTTGCCTTCTCCCTCCGGGAGAAGGTGGCGCGCAGCGACGGATGAGGGAGGGAAAATGACGCACCGCTGAAGGTGCTTGATGACCTGATCGCCCACGCCCTCATCCGCCCTTCGGGCACCTTCTCCCGGAGGGAGAAGGGGTGGTTTCCCGCGATCTTCACGCTTCTGCAGGAGCGGCCGTTGGCCGCGATGAGGTTCAAGGGAAAGCTTCATCGCGGGCAGTGCCCGCTCCTGCAAAAGTCTGTATTTCCGGTTGTGCGGTTTTGCGCGGTGTGCGCGTTACTGGATGGGTTCGTCCAGGATCAATTGGCGCACGAAACGCACGGGCGGTGCGCCATACGACAGCACCTGGTCATGGTAGACCTTCAAGTCGAAGGCTTCGCCACGTTGGGCTTCCACTGCTTTGCGCATGTCGAAGTGCTCCTGCGCGCCGACGAAGTAGGTGGGCAATTGCGCCGAAGTCAGTTGCGCGCGTGTCCATTTGCCGGCGGCTTCGCTTTCCTGCTGGAAGGTCTGCCGGACCATCAGGTCCATGGCTTTTTCGCGGTCCCAACCATCCACGTGCACGCCCTGGTCCAGGATGGCGTTGGCCACGCTGCGCAAGTAGAACTTCAGTTGCACCAACCGGAACAGCGGGTCGTTGTCCAGGTAACCGGCGTCGGCCACCATCTTCTCGGTGTAGACCGCCCAGCCTTCGGCGAACGGGCCGGAGCGCAGCACCGCGCGCAACGTGGAGGGATGGGTGGCCGAATGCGCACCTTCCAGATAATGGCCCGGCACGCCTTCGTGAATGCTCAGCAGGTGGATCATGTAGTCGTTGTATTCACGCAGGAACGAATCCGCCTGTTCGTCACTCCAGTCGTCCGGGATCGGCGAAATGGCGTAGAACGTGTCCAGTCCCTTGTCCAACGGGCCGGGTGAGTCGGCATAGGCCACGGCGACGCCGCGCTGGAATTCCGGCATCAGGATGATCTGCACGGGGGAATCGGGCACGGTCACCAGGTCATGTTCACGGGTAAACGCGGTGGCGTGGTCCAGCGATTCGCGCGCTTCTTCGACCACGCGGTCACGGGCGGGCTTTTCGGCATAGGCCAGTTCCAGCGCTGCTTCGATGGCGGCCTGTTGCTGCTCTGGTGTCGGCTTGTCCGGCAATGCCGGGGCGCCGGGCCGGTCCTTCAACACGGTCTGTGCAATGGCGTACATCTCGTCGCGCACCCGCGCCAGTTCCGCTTCGGCACGTTGTTTGATGTCGTTGCGGGACAAGGAGGAAAGCAGGGAAAACTGCAGCTTCTGGTCGTACAGGGTCTGGCCCAGGCGAAACTCGCCATTGGCATTGGGCACCAGTGTCCCGTCCAGCCATGCCTGGTGTTCGGCGACGGCTGCTTCCAGCGCCTTTGTAGCGGCCTGCAGTCGCGTGCGGTCGGCAGGTGAAAGCGATTGCTCGTGCGGAGTGATGTAGTTCTTCACGATGTTGAGCACGCCGGCGTTCTGCCGTGCCGCGGTTTCCGCATGCACTTTCGGTACCCGCCCCGGGTCCAGGTTCTCGCGTCCCTGCGCCAGCACGGCCGGGATTTTTTCCATGCGTGCAATGGCCGACTGCATGCGTTCGGGCAGCGGTGCGAATTCACGTGCCATCAGGTTGTACAGGGCACTGCCGGCCAGCTGGCTGTACACCTGCGGATCCCAGGCCCAGCTTTGCAGGGTTTCCTGGTTCCAGATGTCCGATTGCAGGCGGTTGCGCAGGATGGCGGCATCCACCTGGTTCTCGCGGGAAAGCGTGGCCGGATCCAGGGTGTCCAGTTCGGACAGGATGGCTTTGCCGAAGTCCAGCCGCTGTGCGCGGCCGGCGGGACTCAGGTCGTCGATTTCCTGGTCGTAGCGGTGCTCGCCGATCCGGGTGGCGTTGACGGGGGAATTCCGGAACCAGCCTTCCAGTGCGCGCGCCGAGATCTCCGCGAAGCGGGTGTCGGCAGCGGCGCTGGCGGCGGCTTCGGTGGTGTCGGTCGTGACCGGTGGCTCCGCTTTCTGGCACCCCGCAAGCGCGGCGATAAGGGCAAGGGCGATCAGGCTGTGGCGCATGGCATCACCGTCAATCAAGGGCAGTGGAAGAGCGGGCAAGCATAGGTGGCCGGCAGGTTTTTCGCATCTGTCTTAGGATGGCGTCCTGTCCAGAGGGTGGAGCTGCACGGCCATGCGCTACGAAGGGGGTTGCCACTGTGGTGGCATCGGATTCGAGGTGGAAGGCGAGATCACCGAAGCCTATGACTGCAACTGTTCGCTGTGCCGCAAGCGTGGCGGCTTGCTGTGGTTCGCACCCCGCACGGCGTTGGTCCTGAAGACGCCGGAGGCCGGCGTGGCGACTTACACCTTTCACAAACACGCCATCCGCCACCATTACTGTCCGCAATGCGGGATATCACCCTTCAGTGAGGGTGATGATCCGCGCAGCGGGCCCATGGTGTGCGTCAATGTTCGTTGCTTGCCCAATGTGGAACTGGCATCGCTCAAGGTGGTGCCTATCGATGGCGCCAACCTGTGAACGTGCGCGCAGGAAAATGTGTCCGCAGGCTGGAAGCTGCCAATCAAGGCATCCCGTACAAATAATCCCGGAGTCCATGCATGCGTAATTCCCTGTTGATGTTGCTGGCCTGCCTTTCGCTGAGTTCGCCAGCATGGGCGCAATCGTCATGCCCGCCCGAAGGCACCGATCTCAAGTCGTTGCAATTGCTGAAGGAACAGGATTTCGCACTGGAAGAGGACGATACGCGCAATCGTCTGGCCATCGGGTTGTTGGCCTGTCTGGGTGAACGCGATCCCGAGTTGCGCGATGGTATTGCCTACGAGGCCATCACCATGTGGTTGCGCAGCAACCAGCTGGATACCACGCTCATCCGGCGCATGCGCGAAAAGCTGTACGACATGCTCGACGAAGAGGATGAAGCCGGCTTCCGGCGGCCATTCGCCGCACTGGTGCTTTCGGAAGTGGCGCGCACCGATCGCATCCAGCCGTGGATGTCGCCTGCCGAGCGTGATGCGATGGTTGGCAGGGCCACCCGTTACCTGCGTTCGGTCCGTGATTACCGTGGCTTCGACGATGCCGACGGTTGGCGCCATGGCGTGGCGCATGGTGCCGATTGGCTGCTGCAATTGACGTCGAATCCCGTGCTGGACAAGCAGCAGGTCCAGGACATCCTGGCGGCCGTGGCGGAACAGGTGGTGCCCGAAGCATCGCATGCGTATGCATTTGGTGAACCCGGGCGGCTGGTGCGGCCGGTCGTGTTCGCGGCACGCGGCGGCCTGTTGAGCGAAGCGGAATGGCAGACCTGGTTCGCCGCGCTGCCGGATCGGCTGGGCGATGCATCATTGGCCTATCGCGACAGCGGCTGGCTGGCGCGCCGGCACGACTTGATGGCCTTCCTCACCAGTGCCTACCTGGAGGCGGATCAGTCCAGTGATGCGCGGGTCAAGGCGCTGAAACCGGCGATAGTGGCGGCACTGCGGAAGGTTCCCTGAGCCCAGGTGCCCTGAGCCAGGCGACAGATGTCGTGACGGGTTCGTGATGCACGCCACGGATGCAGGCAGGCTGCGCCGGGGTTGAGGCCGGGCGCCTGCTGGGCCAGACTCGGGGCACGCCGCCACCGTTGGCGGTTCCTTGTCCCCTGAAGCACAGGAGCACGCACATGGTCACACGCCGTGATTGCCTCAAATTCTCCGTGGCCGCTGGTCTGGCGGCGGCATTCCCTTATGGTCGCCTGTTGGCCAACGATGGCCAGCTTTTGCTGACGCGCCCCATCCCTTCCTCGGGCCAGTTGTTGCCACTGGTCGGGCTTGGCAGCTCCGCGACGTTCTCGCAGGTTGCACGCAACGAGGATGTGACGGCCCTGCGCGAGGTGTTGTCGGCACTGGTGGCCGGGGGAGCCAGCGTGTTCGATACCGCGCCCAGCTACGGTGCCTCCGAGGAAGTGGCGGGCCGCATTGCGCAGGAAGAGGGCATCGCCGACACGTTGTTCTGGGCTACCAAGGTCAACGTGGCCGGGCGTGGCGAAGATGCCAAGGCCGATCCGGCGCAGGCGCGTGAACAGATTGAAACCTCGTTCCGCCGCATCGGCAGGCAGGTCATCGACCTGATCCAGGTCCATAACCTGGGTGACGTGCCGACCCAGCTCGGCATCCTCAAGGAACTGAAGGCACAGGAACGGGTGCGCTACATTGGCGTCACGTCCACCAGCAAGCCGGCCTATCCGCACCTGATCGAGGTCATGCGCAACGAGCCGCTGGATTTCATCGGCGTCGATTACGCCATCGACAATCGTGACGTGGAAGAAACCATCCTGCCGTTGGCGCAGGAGCGTGGCATCGGCGTGCTGGTGTATGCGCCGTTCGGCCGTACCCGGTTGTGGAACCGCATCGGTGACAGGCCATTGCCGGAATGGGCGGCCGAATACGATGCACATTCATGGGCGCAGTTCCTGCTCAAGTACGTGGCGGCACACCCGGCCGTGACCAGCATTACCCCGGCCACCAGCCGCGTGAAGAATCTGGTCGACAATCTTGGAGCAGCACGTGGCCGCTTGCCTGACGCAGCACAACGCAAGCGGATGATCGACTTCATCGAGTCGCTGCCCGCCGCGAGCTGAGCGGGCGGAAGGCCGGTCCATGGTGGGCCGGCCTTTGGGTGAATCAGGGATTGGGCGGCGTGCGTGCAGGCAGTGGCACGTTGCACAGATCGATATGGCCGGATGGACGCACGTACCAGCCATCGCGGCGATTGCGGCGTGCCTCGGTGGCGTCGGCGAAGGTGCGTGAGTCGGTACGCAGCAATTGCAGTGGCGTGCGTTCGCTTTCGGGTACTTCACTGGCCAGGCGAATGGCCTTGATGGGCGTGCGCTGCTCCGGATTCTCGTAGAAGCCCATCGGGTCCGGGCCGCGCGGGATCACGCTCAGCAATTCCATGCCCTTCACCACGCGGCCCACGGTGGTGATGTTGCGGTCCAGTTGCCGGGGCGATTGGCCGATGACCACGTAGAGTTCGGTGCCATTGCTGCTGTCCGGTGCACCGCCACGCCCGGCGCCCAGCGTGCCGTAGCAATGGGTCAGCCAGGCTTGCCTGCTGGCGGGATCGCGTGCGGCGGGAAAGCCGTCGACGAAACCGACTTCCGGAGCCCAACCGTCCATGTCCGGCAGTCGCGTGAAGGCCAGGCCTTTCGCTTCGCGGGCGAATTCGGCAGGCAGTTTCGCCTTGGCCGTGCCGACGGGCACCACGTTGTCATCGCCCGCATCGGGATCGCCGAACTGCACCACGAAATTGTCCTGCGAGCGATAGATGCTCAGGCCATCCCAGAAGCCTTCCTTCGCCAGCGTGCGGATGTTGGCCACATGCTCGGGGGCGAACGCCGGGGCCAGTTCAATGATCACGCGGCCCTGTGTACCCGCCGGCGTGTCCAATTCCATGTAGAGCAGATGCTCCGGGTCCGGCGTACGCCAATCGGTATCCGGCGAGGCGTCGAGGATCTGCTGGGCCGACCGATAGGGCGGCGAGGGTTCACTCGCCTGGGCCTGGGCGAGCGTGGCTAGGCAGGCGCCCATCAACAGGGCGGCAGGAATCAGGTGCATGAAGGTCGGTCCGTGGAAGTGTTTGAGTGGATTCTAGAGGTTCGACGGGCGAGGAGTGATTGGGATGGAAGCAGGGGGGAAGTGGCTCCACCTCACTTCTTCACTCCCGTCACTCCCGCCTGCGCGGGAGTGACGGCATTCGAGAAAAACGCTTGGATGAAGGCTCCTCCTCACTCCTCACTCCTCACTCCTCACTCCTCACTCCTCACTCCTCGTTTCTCGTTTCTCGTTTCTCGTTTCCTCCTGCCCATGACTACCGGCACATTCACTATAGTCAACTTGATAATAGATTGATCTCCAACATAGCTACACCTTCCGTTGAAGGGGCGTCATGAGTGAACCCGATGTCCATCTGAAGAAGTTCCAGAAAGAGCTGAGCTCCGGCACGGTGTCACTGGCCTTGTTGGCGGTGTTGGCCAGGGCCGGGGAGCCGCTGTACGGCTACCTGATCGCCAAGCGCTTGGAGCAGGTGGGGGACGGGGTACTCAGTGGCAAGCAAAGTGCGCTGTACCCGGTGTTGCGCAACCTGGAGGCGGCGGGCCTGCTGGACAGCTTCGTGGAGCCTTCCGTGGCCGGTCCGCCACGCCGCTATTACCGCATCACCGCCGCAGGGCGGGAAACCCTGCGCGAATGGGCCGCCGCCTGGCGTGCCACCCGTGATTCCGTCGATTCCGTCCTGTTGGGGATACCAGAATGAACGTTGCTTCGTCTTCCGAAAAAAGTCTTCCGACCACGATCCCGGAGTATCTGGAACAGTTGCGCGCTGCCTTGCGCGGTGCTGATCCGGCCATGGTGCAGGACGCGCTCTACGATGCCGAGGAATACCTGCGCTCGGAACTCGCGGAGCAGACTGGCAGGAGTGAGGCCGAGGTGATTGCTTCGGTGGCTGGCAGCTACGGCGCGCCGGAGGAAGTGGCCGATATCTACCGCGATACCGAGGCCACCGTGATCCGCGCGCTGCGGCCACCGGCTCCACCGGTGCGCAAGTCTGCGTTGGGCCGCTTCTTCGGTGTCGCGGCGGATCCCCGCACCTACGGTGCGTTGTTCTACATGCTGCTGTCCATGGCGACCGGCATTTTCTACTTCACCTGGGTGGTGACCGGCTTGAGCATGTCGCTGGGTCTGCTGGTGCTGATCATCGGCATTCCCATGCTGCTGTTGTTCCTGTTGTCGGTGCGCGTGCTGTCACTGGTGGAAGGGCGCATCGTGGAAGTGATGCTGGGCGAGCGCATGCCGCGCCGGCCGTTGTACACGCAACGCGACAAGTCCTGGCTGTCGCGTATCGGCGAGATGTTCACCGATGTGCGCACGTGGACGGCAATGCTCTACATGCTGGTGATGTTGCCGTTGGGCATCGTGTACTTCACGGTGACAGTCACCCTGCTGTCGGTGGCATTCGGCCTCATCTTCTCGCCGTTCGGCATCTGGCTGGATTCGTCGATCTGGATTTCCGGTGTCAACCTGGTGACCGATGCTCCATGGGTACTGCCCTTGTTGGCGGTGGCCGGTGTGCTCCTGCTGTTCGGCACCCTGCACCTGGCACGTGGCATCGGCAAGCTGCATGGCCTGATTGCCAAACACCTGCTGGTGCGTGACGCGGTGGTGTGATGTCGGCAGCCCTGTCCTGAAAGCAACCGGTGACCCAAAGAAAAATGCCCCGCGACGAGCGGGGCATTTTTTGTTCGAGAAGATCAGGTCGAATACTTGCGGATGAAATCGCGTACCTGCGGGTAGACCTTTTCGCGCCAGCGACGGCCGCTGAAGATGCCGTAGTGGCCGGCACCTTCCACCATCAGGTGTTTGCGGTGGGCCTTGGGGATGCCGGTGCACAAATCCTGTGCGGCTTCGGTCTGGCCCAGGCCGGAGATGTCGTCCAGTTCGCCTTCGATGCTCATCAGCGCGGTCTTGCGGATGGCGGCGGGGCTTACCAGTTCACCGTTCACCTTCCACTTGCCGCGTGGCAGCAGGAATTCCTGGAACACCGTCTTGATGGTGTCCAGGTAGTACTTCGCCGGCATGTCCAGCACCGCGTTGTATTCGTCATAGAAGCGGCGGTGCGAATCGGCATCGTCCAGGTCGCCCTTGACCAGGTCCGAATAGAAATCCCAGTGCGACATGAAGTGCCGGCTGGGATTCATGGCGATGAAGCCGGCGTGCTGCAGGAAGCCCGGATAGACTTCGCGCCCTTCGCCCGGATAGGGAGCCGGGACGGTGTGGATCACGTTGTTCTCGAACCAGGCCAGCGGCTTGCGCGTGGCCAGGTTGTTGACCTGCGTGGGGCTTTGGCGGGTATCGATGGGGCCGCCCATCATGATCAGCGAACGCGGCGTGGGTTCGCCGCGCGCGGCCATCAAGGAGACGGCGGCAAGGACCGGCACGGTGGGCTGGCAGACGCTGATGACATGCAGGTTCTTCGCGCCGATATGGCGGATGAATTCCTCGATGTAGGCGATGTAATCGTCCAGGCCGAAATCACCATCGGCCAGTGGCACCATGCGCGCATCGACCCAGTCGGTCACGTAGACCTTGTGGTCACGCAACAGCGTGCGGACTGTGTCGCGAAGCAGGGTGGCGTGGTGGCCGGACAGCGGCGCAACGACCAGTACGGTGGGGTCGTCCTTCAGGGCGGTGATGCTGGCGGCGTCGTCGGTGTAGCGCTTGAAGCGCAGCAGACGGCAGAACGGCTTGCGCAGTGCCTCCACTTCGACCACGGGGATCGAATGGCCATCACGCTCTACCGCGGAAATACCCCAGACCGGCTTTTCGTAATCCTTGCCGATCCGGTAGACCAGTTCATTGCCCGCAGCAATGCGGTCCGCACCGGGCACGGTGGAGAGCCAGCTGCTGGGGGTGGAGAACATCCGTGCATTGGCTTCGGCCATGTAGGCCAGCGGTGCCATCCAGGCACGGCCGAGTTCATGGATTTTGTACAGGGTCATGGCGGGAGTGTATCGTGTCTCGGCCAATGTTGCGTTGCAGCATAACATGGATGACAACGGTGGGCATCAAGCCCTGGTCAGGGGGACTTCCAGGGCCGTCACGCCGTCACGCAAAGCCGGGGACAGCCAACAGTGCGAGCCCAAAGGGGCGAATCCGGCGGCTTCGAGCCGCTGGCGATAGAAGCGGGCGCTGCGCTGCTGGAATTCCGCCAGATCCCCTTCGATCTCGTCTTCGCGGGTGAAGGTTTCCAGGAAGGCGATGCCGCCACAGAGTTCGGCCAGGCCGGGCAGGCCACGGCCCAGTTCGCGAGTGGGCAAGTAGTGCAGGACATCGGCGCACACCATCAAGTCGACGGGCGGGCAGGGTCGCAGATGGGCGAAATCGCCGAAGTGGGCCAGATGCAGGTCTCGCGTGCGTCCGTAGCGCTGGATGGCATACGGGCTGCTGTCGAAGCCGATGTAGCTGACCTTGGGACGCAGCTTCAGCAGTGGCGCGCGCCACGCGCCTTCGCCACAACCGATGTCCAGGACACTGCGGATCGGGCGTTCCAGGTGGTATTCAGCCGTCGCCACGGCCAGGGCCACCTTGCGCCCCAGTCTTGCCGCACCGCCTATCTCGCGCTGGTCGTACCAGTGTTCGAAATAAGCGCGGTCGTAACGTTTCTGCATCGCAATGGGTCCTGTGCCTGAGGCGTTGGCCGGGTGGTGTGTCATCCTATCGCGAGCCACAAGGAGCCAGCCGAATGACGTATTTCTGGGTCAAGACCTTCCATCTCCTGTTCGTGATCGCGTGGATGGCGGCGGTGTTCTACCTGCCGCGGATCCTGGTCAACCTGGCCGAGACAAAAGGGCAGGAGCAGGTCCAGGCGCGTCTCGGGTTGATGGGGCGGCGGTTGTACAGCTTCGGCCACATCATGTTCGGGCTGGCGTTCCTGCTGGGGTTGGTGCTGTGGCTGGGATACCGATTCATTCCGCAATTCCCCACCATGGTGGGCCCCGGGACCGGTTGGATGCACGCAAAACTGACCCTGGTGCTGGTGTTGTTCGCCTATTACATCGTCAGTGGTCGCTGGCTGAAGGGTTTGGACAAGGGCAAGGAATTGCCTTCTTCCAAGGCGCTGCGCTGGTTCAACGAAGTACCGGTGTTCGCGTTGCTGGCCATCATCTGGCTGGTGATTTTCAAGCCGTTCTGAGTTCGCGCCGGATCTTGTGATTCCGGGGCAGGACGGTTGCCGGATGTTCGGGAGTAGTGGCTGTTCGTGATGAGGCTTTCATGGGAAAGCCTTTCGCGGGCAACGCCCGCTCCTACAAGTACAGCAAATGATGAGTACATCCCTGTAGGAGCGGCACATGGCCGCGATGCTTTCCGCGGTGAAGCCAATCGCTGCCAGTGGGCCAGCGATTACGGCGCAGGCTTCTCGAAATCCGTGGGGCGCGGCAGTTCCACCGGGATGCCGCGTGTGTCGCAGGTGCCTGCAGCGCAGAGGCGCTGGCGCAGCTTGGGTGTGGATTGCACGATGAAGTGGTAGATGGTGTTTTGCTCGAAGGTGCCGCGGATGGCCTGGCTGCCGGGGCCGCGCGCCCATACACCCACGTCTTCACCGCCATGGGATTCGGATTTCAGTGGAACCAGTGATTCCTGGAGGTAATCCGGGTGCTCGGTATCCACGTGGCTCAGGTCGGGTCGGCCTTCAACGGGATCGACGCGGCTGGGGGCATGCAGGAAGTGTTTCGGTCCCGCTGGCTGGCGATTGCTTTCGCCGGTATTGCCAGGGCCATTGGCATAGCTGAGCGTGGTGTAAGGGAGGCCGGTGAGGTCGCGTACCAGCACGCCTTGTGCATCGTCTTCGCTACCCAGGCCATGGACCTTGCCCAAAATGGGGTTGCCACGTTGCGGGTAGCCAACGAAGTTCAGGGTGTGCGAGTGGTCGGCGGTGACGATGATCAGGGTATCGTTGGCCGAAGTGGCATCCATGGCGGCCTGTACGGCTTCCGACAAGGCGATGGTGTCGGTCAGGGCGCGATGTGCATTGCCGTAGTGGTGGGCATGGTCGATACGCGCACCTTCCACCATCAGGATGTAGCCATCACGGTTGCGCGACAGGATATCGATGGCCGTGCGCGTCATTTCCGCCAGGCTGGGTTCGCCTGCGCGGTCATTGGCGCGATCATGTTCGAACTGCATGTGGTCGTATTCGAACAGGCCGAGCACGGCAGAAGATTGCCTGGCATTGTGGAGCTGTTCCAGATTCCAGACATAGGTGCCTTGGGGATTCTTCCGTTGCCACTCGGCGATCAGGTCGCGGTCATCCAGGCGCTTGCCCACCTTGTCGTCGTATTCGGGGTCGTGCTGCGAAACAGGCATGAACTGGCCGCGTCCACCGCCCAGCATCACGCGCGGGCCCTGGCCGAAACGCGAGGCGTCCACCAACTGTTGCGCGATGTCGCGACAGCCCTGGGCCACGGCTTCGGGCGGCAATTCGGTGTCGTTTTCCCAGTTGCGGTTGGGGACATGGGCAAAGGTGGCAGCAGGCGTGGCATGGGTCAGGCGTGCGGTGGACACCACGCCGGTAGCCAGACCGGCACTGTCGCCCAATTGCAGCCAGGTGAGGGCATGCTTGGACAGGCTGTCGGCACAGTCGTCTTTCTGCCCAGCGGATACCCCGATGGCGCCCATGTGACTCTTCACGCCGGTGGTGATGGCGGTCATGGTGCCGGCCGAGTCAGGTGTCTGCGAATTGGTGTTGTAGGTCTTGCTCAGGCCAGTCTGCGGGAAGGTTTCCCATGCGAGGAGATTTTCCTCGCCGGTGTGGCCCTTGCGCTGGCCATCCAGGATACGGGCGGCGGCCACCGTGGTCAGGCTCATGCCATCGCCCAGGAACAGGATCACGTTCTTTGCGCGTCCGCCCATGGCGCCGTTGTTGGCGGCATGCGCGGCGCCGTTGCGATACCACCATTCCGGGGTCTGTTGCGCCACGGTGGGCGCGTGGGGGACGTCCACCTTCAGGGAGCCCGGGGCGGAGTCGACCGTGTGGTGTGGCGTCGGGGAGGTGGAGCAGGCGGCCAGCAGGGACAGTGTCAGGAGCGGAAGCAGGTACTTGGGCGGTGACATCACGAAACTTGTGAACGGGGGTGGGTGCATTATGCCTGCCCGTGAATGTCCTGCCGATGACAGGGCGGTGTTCCAGCAGGAACATCGCCAAGCAGGGCGCGGCTGGGCTATCGTGCTTGGCCCGCAGGCAGAGGTTGCGCATGAAACTGGTATCAGCGTGGTTGCAAATTCCGTTCTGGCAACGTGTGGCCGGTGCCTTCGTGCTGGGCGCGCTGGTGGGCTGGTTGATGGGGCCGGCCGCCGGCATCTGGCTGCAGCCGCTGGGCACGTTGTACGTCAACCTGATCAGGATGATCGCGGTGCCGCTGGTGTTCTTCGCGGTGATCAATGCGGTGTCGGCCTTGCACGGACAGCAATCGGTGGCCGCACTGGGCGGGCGCACCTTTGCCTGGTTCGCCATCACCGCGACACTGGCGGTGGGCGTGGGGCTGTTGGTGGCGTGGGTATTCAATCCGGGCGTGGGCGTGAGCCTGGAACCGCCGACGGATTTCGCGCCGCGCGAGGTACCCACGCCGGTGGAGGTACTGTTGGGCATCGTGCCGACCAATCCGTTCGCGGCGCTGGCCGAGGGCAAGATCCTGCAGGTGATCTTCTTTGCCGGCCTGCTGGGTTTCGCATTGGTGAAGCTGGGTGAGCGCACCGGAGGGCTGCGCAAGATCGTGGGTGAAGCCAGTGATGCGATGATCCAGGTCACCCGCTTCGTGCTGGAAATGACCCCGCTGGGCACCTTCGGCCTGATCGCCGCGCTGGTGGGAACCTACGGATTCGAGAAGTTGTTGCCGCTGGGCAATTTCGTGATCGCCCTCTACGTGGCCTGCGCGCTGCACATCGTGTTCGTCTACGGCGGCTTGCTGTTGGCGCATGGCCTCAATCCGCTGAAGTTCTTCCGTGGCGCGGCCGCGGGCATGCAGGTGGCCTTCGTCAGCTCTTCCAGCTTCGCCTCGCTGCCGGTGTCCCTGCGCTGCACGACGCACAACCTGGGCGTGAACAAGGATTACGCCGCCTTCGCGGTGCCGCTGGGCGCCAGCATCAAGATGGATGGCTGTGGTGCGATCTATCCCGCTTTGGCAGCCATCTTCGCCGCGCAGTACTACGGCATCGAACTGAGCTATGCGCAGTACGTGGCCATCCTGTTTGCATCGGTACTGGGCAGTTTCGGTACCGCCGGGGTGCCCGGCACGGCGGTGGTGATGGCCACCGTGGTGCTCACGGCAGCGGGCTTGCCGTTGCAGGTGCTGGGTATCCTGCTGGCCATCGACCGCATCCTCGACATGATGCGCACCATGACCAATGTCACCGGACAAATGCTGGTGCCGGTGCTGGTGGCCAGGCAAACCGGATTGCTGGACCAGGCCATCTACGACGCGGCACCCACGAATGTGGGGATCGAGGATGATCCGCGAAGTGCCGGCTGAGCCGGACCGGATTACTCCGTCTTCTTGCGATTCAGCCAGAACGCGAACAGGGCGGCGGTGAAGAACATCATCAGGCTGTAGATCGCCGCCGGTACCGACATGACGGAGTTGGCCAGCACGTTCAGTGCGATGTAGATGGCGAGCGTGCCATTGTGGATGCCGATTTCCATCGCAATGGCAATGGCCTGCCGGCGTGGCAACTTGAGTGCAAGCGGTGCGCCGTAGCCCACGCCCATGCTGATCAAGTTGAACAACAGGCAGGCCAGGCCGACCGCAGCGAACCATGCGAGCAGCGTTTCCCAGGCCTGTGCCACCGCCGCAATGATCAGCAATACCAGTACCACCACCGCCAGAAGTCGCAGCGGTTTTTCGGCGCGTGCGGCGAAGCCGGGGAAACGGGCGCGGACGAACATGCCCAGCAACACCGGCAGCACGATGATGACGGCCACTTCGATGATCTTCTTCACCGGGGGTGGCACGTATTGGCCACTGCCGAGGAAGTGTTCCAGCGACAGGTTGAGGATGAGCGGCAAGGTGACCAGGCACAGCAGGCTGTTGATCGCGGTCAGCGTGATATTGAGGGCCACATCACCGCGTGCAAGATGGCTGTAGATGTTGGCGGTGGCACCGCCGGGTGATGCGGCGAGCAGCATCAGGCCAACCGCAAGTTCCGGGGGAAGCCGGAACAGCAGCGCCAGGCCGAATGCGGCCCAGGGCAAGACCAGTATCTGCAGGCCGAGACCCGTCAACACGGCACGCGGATAGCGTGCGATGCGGCGGAAATCCTCGGTGGTCAGGCCCAGGCCCAGGCCAAACATGATGATGCCCAGGGAAAGCGGCAACAGGAGATTGGTCAGCAGTGATGCTTGCATCGGTTCTGGTCCCCGGGATGATTTCGCTTATTCGGTGGTGCGGGCAGGCTGACGCAGCGTGCGCGAGGCCAGCCAGGCCATCGGGATCGGCAACAACACGCCCGCCGCGTTCATCCACATGGGATGCGGAATGGCCAGTGCATTCATTACGGCGCCGAACACGATCAGCAGGCCGATGGCGAGGGCGGCAAGCGTGCGATGACGCGTGCTGATGCGGGCCGCCACCCAGGCGCCGATGAAGCTTGCCAGCAACCAGCCGGCAACCACCCAGAGTTTCTTGCCGGTGGAGGACATGGCCACCAGCCGGGCAAGGTCGGCTTCGTTGTTGAGCGAGAGACCGTCGGGCGGCGGGAAAAACAGGAAACCGAGCGCTTCCCATCCGAACATGAAGACGACGGCAACGATCAGGCCCGCGATGATCGCGAGAATCGTACGCAGCATTGGAGTCACTCCCCTGGCAACCGGCGCAGAATGGCCTGTCCTGGCCGTGATATGCAATCCGCACTGCGTCAAGCCGGCGCGGCGCCGGGCGTGGGCAACGAGACCTCAGAGCACGAAAGGCCGGAACTGCACGCCCAGTCCGGCCATGTCATTCGGCTCTCCGATCATGTCGGCCCGCAGCAGCGGTCGCGCATCTATCCATTTCTTCGAGAAGATCAGGTTCAGCGCGGTGTTGTCGGCGGACAATTCCAGTTTCGGGATCGGGCCGGAATCGTGCGAGCGATGCAGCAGCACGGCCAGGCGCAGCAAGGTCGCCTTGCGCATGGTGCTCGACAACAGCCGGTCAGGGATGGCCTCGAAGGCGGTCTTCGGAATGTTGCGCCGGTGGGTGCGGACCAGGGCGGCGAGCACCTGCTGTTCCTGCCGCGAGAAGCCGGCGATATCCGAATGCTCCAGAAGATAGGCGCCATGCACGTGGTATTGGCTGTGCGCCACGGCCAGGCCGATTTCGTGCAGGCGTGCGGCCCAGCCCAGCATCCTGGCGTCGTGGTCGTCCAGGCCCCAGGTATCGGCCACCTGTTCGAACAGGCGCATCGTGGTCGCCTCCACGCGTGCGGCCTGGATTTCGTCGATGCCATAGCGTTGCATCAAGGCGGCAACGGAGGCGTCGCGCGGGTCGTTTTCGCTGCCGCGGCCCAGCATGTCGTAAAGGATGCCTTCGCGCATCGCTGCCTTGCTGACCATCAGCCGTTGCAGTCCCAATGCCTCGAACGCGGCTTCCAGCACCAGCACGCCGCCAGCGATGATCGGACGGCGATCGCTGGAGAGTCCGGGCAGATCGATGGCATCGATACGGTCCGCCTGCAGCAGGCGATCACGCAATTGCGGCAGGGCTTCGGCAGTGATGGCGCCCTTGGTCAGTTTCATCGCGGCGCAGATTTCGCCGATGGCCTTGTGCGTGCCCGACGAGCCCACGGCTTCCTGCCAACCCAGCTTGCGATACAGGGTGGCGAACTGCTGGAATTCGGCGCCGACTTCGTTCATGGCATCTTTCCAGCGCTTCCTGGACAGCTTGCCGTTGGGGAAGAAGCGGCGGGTGCTGGCAATGCAGCCCACCTGCAGGCTTTCGCGCTCCAGCGTCTCGAAGCCACGGCCGATGATGAATTCGGTGGAGCCGCCGCCAATGTCGATGACCAGTCGCAGTTGCCCGGGACGTGGCGGTTGCGCGTGGGCGACGCCGAGGTAGATCAGGCGCGCCTCTTCGCGTCCGGAAACCACTTCGATGCCATGGCCCAGCGCGGCTTCGGCCGGCACCAGGAAATCCTGCGGTGAAGTGAGCTGGCGCACGGCGTTGGTGGCCAGGGCGCGGATGCGGGGTGCCGGGATCTCGCGGATGCGCTGGCCGAAACGCTCCAGGCACTCCAGCGCCCGTTTCCGTGCCGCCGCGGACAGGCCGCCCTTGCCATCCAGCCCATCGCCCATGCGCACGGTTTCACGCAGGCGGTCCACCACGCGCAATTGGCCCAGCGTGTAGCGCGCGACGACCATGTGGAAGCTGTTGGAACCCAGGTCGATGGCGGCCAGCTGGTCGCCATCCTGCAAGGGGACGGAAGCGGAGGAGGAGTAAGGGGGCATGGCCGAATGGTAATGGCAGAAGTGAGTGAAGAGGAGTGAGGAGTGAGAAAAGGCAGGAGCAAGGGCGCGCGTCTACCAACTGTCCGTCATCTGCTGGTGGAATGACCGCTCCTTCTCACTTCTCACTCCTCTTCACTCACTTCTTGCCTTCAAAGCCCCCCCAGCAACGCCAACTGCGCCGAATGCGGTGCCTGCCCCGGCTGCGGTTCGCACTTGCGGTACTGGCCGTCGCTTCCCAATTCCCATGCCTGCGTGTTGTCTTCGAGATAGTTGAGCAGGACTTCGCGGTGGATGCGGTCCGCCAGTTCTTCATCGAGGATGGGGAAGCAGGTTTCCACGCGGCGCAGCAGGTTGCGTTCCAGCCAGTCGGCACTGGCGCAGTACAGTTCCGGTGCACCGTCATTGCCGAACCAGTACACGCGGCTGTGTTCAAGGAATCGTCCGACGATGGAGCGCACACGGATGTTGTCGGAGATGCCGGGCACGCCCGGGCGCAAGGTGCATGCGCCACGGATCAGCAGGTCGATCTTCACGCCGGCCTGCGAGGCACGGTACAGCGCGCGGATCACTTGCGCCTCGTTGAGGGCATTCATCTTGGCGATGATGCGGCCGGGTTTGCCGGCACGCGCCAGCTTCGCTTCCCGCTCGATGCGCTTGATGATGCCGGCGTGCAAGGTGAAAGGGGATTGCAGCAGGCGCTTGAGCTTGATGGCCGGCGCCATGCCGGACATCTGCAGGAACAACTGGTGCACGTCACTGCCGATATCGGGGTCGCAGGTGATCAGGCCAAGATCGGTATAGGCGCGTGCGGTGCCGCTGTGGTAATTGCCGGTGCCCATGTGCACGTAACGATGCAGCTTGCGGCCTTCGCGGCGCACGATCAGCAGCATCTTGGCGTGGGTCTTGTAGCCCACCACGCCATACACCACCTGCACGCCTGCGGCTTGCAGGCGATCGGCCAGGCCCAGGTTGGCTTCTTCGTCGAATCGCGCGCGTAATTCGACTACCACGGTCACGTCCTTGCCATTGCGGGCAGCCTGTACCAGGGCATCGACAATCGCCGAATCCTTCCCGGTGCGGTACAGCGTTTGCTTGATGGCCAGGACGTGGGGATCGGCGGCGGCCTGCTTGATCAGTTCCAGTACCGGGGTGAACGAGTCGAAAGGATGGTGCAGCAGGATGTCGCCTTCGCTGGCGACTTCGAAGATGTTGTCGATGCCCGGCAGTGTCCGCGGCGTATACGGCGGGAACTTGAGCTCGGGCCGGTGCACCATGTCGTAGACCTGGATGACGCGGTTGAGGTTGACCGGGCCATTGATGCGGTAAACCGCATTCTCCGTGAGCTTGAAGTTCTCCAGCAGCATGCGCACGATCGGCTTGGGGCAATCCTCGGCGATCTCCAGGCGTTCGGCAGCCAGGAAGCCGCGTCCTGCCAGCTCATCACGCAGTGCGAGCGCCAGGTTCTCGGTTTCCTCTTCGTCCACCACCAGTTCGGAGTTGCGGGTCACACGGAACTGGTAGGAACCCTTTACCTCCATGCCCGGGAACAGTTCGTCGACGAAGGCCGACAGCACTGAGGAAAGGAAAACGAAACTCTTGCCGCCGCCCGAGAGACTCGGCGGCAACTGGATGATGCGTGGCAGCGAACGCGGCGCACGCACGATGGCCAGGTGGCCAGCGCGGCCGAAGGCATCCTTGCCGCGCACCATCACCACGATGTTCAGTGATTTGTTGAGGATCTGCGGGAAGGGATGCGCCGGGTCGAGGCCCAGTGGCGACAGCACCGGCATGATCTCGTTACGGAAGTAGGCGCGCAGCCAGCGCGTCTGCCTTGCATTCCATGATTGACGGCTGAGTACGCCGACGCCGGCATCCGCCAGCGCCGGACGCAGGACTTCGTTCCAGCAATGGTATTGCGCGCTGACCAGTTTGGCCGCGCGCTCGTGGATGCGGTCCAGCACTTCCGAAGGACGCAGGCCATCGGCGGCCGGGGGCAGTCCGAAGTCCAATGCCTGGCGCATGCTGGCAGCGCGGATCTCGAAGAACTCGTCCAGGTTGGTGCAGGAGATGCACAGGAAACGCAGTCGCTCCAGCAGCGGGACTTCCGGGTCCATGGCCTGTGCAAGGACGCGGAAGTTGAAATCCAGTTGCGACAGTTCCCGGTTGAAGTACAGCGCCGGGTCACGCAGTGAATCGGTGCTGGCGTTGGCGGGTTCCGGTTTTTGCTTCTGGACGGTATTCATGGGATGGATTCAAAAGTTGGGGCGATGGAGTCGTGCGGTTGTACCCGGTTGGCCCCGAAGTGGATGGAGAAGATGCTGCCCTGGCCCACCTGGCTTTCGACGTGCAGGCGCGCCTGGTGCAGGTTGAGCACGTGCTTGACGATGGACAGGCCCAGTCCGGTGCCGCCGCTTTCGCGTGAACGGCTGGTGGAAACGCGATAGAAACGCTCGGTGATGCGCGGCAGGTGGGATTCCGGAATGCCGTGGCCGGTATCGCTGACACTGAGCACGGCGCCGTCGTCTTCGCGGGCGAAGCGGATGCGGATGGTGCCACCGGTCGGGGTATAGCGAACGGCATTGCTGACCAGGTTGGAAAAGGCGCTGTGCAGTTCCTTGTTGGAGCCCCAAAGGTCGCAGTGCGCCGTGTCTTCCACCAACACGGTGTGCCGGTTCTGGCTGAGCGCTTCTGCTTCGCGCTTGAGCGTGGCCAGCATCGGGCCCATCGACACGCTTTCATCGGGCAGGCTGTCCTGCACTTCGAGCCGCGACAGGGTCAGCAGGTCTTCCACCAATTGCGCCATGCGCTGGGATTGTTTCTGCATCTCGGACAGCATGGGCGCCCAGTCCGGGAAATCATCCGGGTCCAGCATGTCCAGGTAGCCATGCACCACGGTCAGTGGGGTACGCAACTCGTGGGATACGTTGGCCACGAAGTCACGGCGCATCTGTTCCAGCCGCAGTAACTTGCTGACGTCGCGCGCCACCAGCAACCAGTACTCGTCCGAATACGGAATCAGGCGCAGGTTGAGGCGCAGGCTGGCATCGATCGGCGAAGCCGCGTCCAGCATGGGTTCGGCGTTACGGCCGGCGGCGAGCCAATGCGACATCGGCAGGGGTTGCAGGCGTTCGCCCACGGCAGTGCCGATGTCGCGGGGGGATTGCAGGCCCAGCAGGTCAGTCGCGGCACGGTTGAACCACAGCACGCGCTGGCTGTTGCGTTCGATCACCACCACGGCATCAGGCAGTGCCGCGGCAGCGGCCCGGTACGCGCGCAGGATGGACAGCAACCGGCGTTTGCGTGCACGCATCTCCTGCTGGCTCCGGTACAGCAGGCGGTCCAGTTCGCTCCACACGCCTTCACCTTGTGCAGGCTGGAAGCGTTTGCGTGCGGTCAGTTGCAGCAGCAGGCGGCGCAGTTGCCAGTAATGCCAACCGGTGATCGCCAAGGCGGCCGCCGTCAGTATCGGCCACGGATGGCCTGCCAACACGCCCACGATGAGCGCGGCCGACAGGATCAGGACCAGCCTGCCGATCGTTTTCAACCAGGCCGAGCGAATGTGTCGGGGCATGCCGTCGATTGTGGCAGAAGCATGTGACGGTGGGTGCGCGGAGCGCGGAGCGCGGAGTCGGCGGGCTGGACAAGGCGAGGGTGCAGGAAGCTTGGCTACGGGTTTCAGACCGATGCCGAGAAACGGTAGCCGGATCCCCGCACGGTCTGCACCATGGCATCCACGC